>NZ_ASZW01000243.1:0-19198 GCF_000468215.1 Arthrobacter sp. CAL618
CACGCACCATCGTTCACCAGGATCCTCACCCACCCCTTCACCGGGGCCAGGCTTGGCGCTGATGCGACCACGTACCGGGTCCCGCAGGACCTGAAGGATGCGGTCCGGGTCAGGGACGGGACGTGTCGGCATCCGGGATGTAACCGGTTGGCGGTGTTCTGCGAACTCGACCACACCACMCCCTGGTCCCAAGGAGGCACAACCAGCTACGGGAATCTGGCGGCCCTGTGTAAACGTCACCACATGTTCAAAACCGAAGGCTACTGGCACTACCAACAACCCGAACCCGGGACCATCATCGCAATCTCGCCTGCCGGCGAAACCTACCTCACCACAGCCGACCCACCACCAGCACCACCACCCGACATACCTCCGCCCTTTTAGTGATTTGTTGCGGCTAGCGACGCCTGTCGGTAAAGGTACAGTGGCGACGACCTTTTTGCCCCACACGCGCTGCCCGCACGCGGGTCCAGACCCCATCGCTCAACTGTGAGATCGGGCGACCCGCGACCCGCGACGCTCCAAGCCAGCCAGGCCGCCAGACTAATCAATCGGCGCTAAGGCGCTAAGGCGGCAAGGCGGACGTGGACGGGCTCAGACCGGTCAGGATGGGTAGGCGTTGGTGGGACTACCCGCTGAACGGATAATTTCGGCATATCTGTGGAAGGACGCCCGTGGTACCCGTTCCAGCGTCGCTGGCTCCAGCCGCACCAGACCAAACTTCTTGGTGTACCCCTCCTGCCACTCCCAGTTATCCAGCAAGGTCCAGTGGAAGTAACCCCTTACATCAATTCCAGCCGCGATCGCCTCTCCGACGGCGGCGAGATGCTGCTCCAGAAAGTCGATCCGGCGGGTGTCCTGCAGCGCGCCCCCTGATCCCTGAAGCCCACCCTGCGGGCCGTCGTCGTAAGCGCAACCATTTTCGGTGATGTATACCGGGGGCAGCCGGGGATAGGCGGCTTTCAGTTGCTTAAGAATTCTGAGCAGGCTGGCGGGCATCACCGGCCAGCCAAAGTCGGTGACCGGCACTCCCACAAATTCTTTGGGAGCGAACGGCACCGGATAAAACGGGGGAGCCGCACCCACCCGGGTCGGAAAATAATAGTTGACGCCGTAGAAGTCCAGGGGGGTGGAGATGATCTCCATGTCACCGTCGTGGATCACCTCAAAGGAGATTCCGTCCACCTCCTCGAGTTCCGGTGGATACCTGCCGGTCAGGACCGGCCCAGCGAACTGGCCGTTGTGATACTGGTCGTAAAGGACCGCAAGACGCGCGTCCCGGTCTGAGCCGGTGGCTGGCTGCACCGGCGAATGATTGTTCACGATACCCACCGGCGAGGAAAGGGTCTCCCGAAGGGTACGCACGGCGTTACCGTGAGCCAGGAGAAGATGATGCGCCACGACGAAGGCACTGCCCAGCATCATCAGTCCCGGCGCGGCACGGCCAATTGCGTGTCCGACGCCGGTGTGGACCACCGGCTCGTTGACGGTCATCCAGGCCGCTACCTTGTCGCCGAACTCATCCCGAAGAATCCGGGTGTAGTCGGCGAACGCATCAACGGTGTCGCGGTTCTGCCACCCGCCAGCGTCCTGCAGCGCCTGGGGCAGGTCCCAGTGATAAATGGTCACCCACGGCTGAATACCACGGTCCAGGAGGGCATCGAGGAGCCGGTGGTAGAAGGCGATACCCTCGGGGTTGGCCGGTCCGCGTCCGAGGGGTTGAATACGTGGCCACGCGATCGACATCCGATATGCCTGCCCACCCAACTCCCTGAGCAGGTCAAAATCCTCCGCATACCGGTGGTAATGGTCGCAGGCAATGGCCGCACTCGACGCATCCAGGATGTTCCTGTGAGTCCTGGCGTACGCGTCCCAAATACTCTCACCGCGGCCACCCTCGTGGACGCCACCCTCAATCTGGGCTGCGGCCGTCGCCGTCCCAAACACAAACCCGGGCGGCAATCCAAAGCTGGTCACGGTGCGCTCCTTTATGGGCTTTCAGCCTGATCCCTTCACCTAAATCCCACCGACCCCGTTGCGTCAATGCCTTGACGCTGTGAACTTGCTGGCTGGCTGCAGAGAGGCAGGGAGGTAGTGTGCTGGATATGCGCATCAACCCCACCCCGACCACCCCGGCGCACAGGCAATGATCCCCTCGAATGTCCCAGACACGGCACGGATATCAGCCCGGTTTGCGAACCCCGCACAGCTTGGTCCGACGGGCCCACTGAAGCCCGGGTGGGGACTCTGGCAGGCCGCAGTGGGATTGCTTCTGGTGTTGGCCCTTCCCCTGGGCGGCACGCTAGCGCTCTCTTCGGTGCTCAGCTTCGGACCTGAACTAGTCTTCGCTTCACTTTGCTTCACCTGGCTTGCCCTGCTGGGGAGCAGTGTTCTGGCCTCAAGGGTGTGGGGATTTGGCTCGCTTGCCAGGGACTTCGGTCTGAGATTCAAATGGATTGACCTGGCCATAGGACTCGGAGTCGGCATCGCGGCCCGCATTATCCTGGCATTAGTTCAGGTGATCATGACTCTGCTCTGGCCGCTGGGCGAGGGCGAGGTGCTGCAAGGCAACGCGGAAATCTTTCTCACTGGCGACAGCGGTTGGATCTTTGTGAACGCCGTCCTCGGCGGAGCCCTCATTGCGCCTTTCCTTGAGGAACTCTTCAACCGCGGACTGGTCCTGCGAGCTGTGCAGAACGCATGGTGGCTGAAAGGCTCAGCGAAGGGCCGGGTCTCGACCGCGACTCCGCAGCGGTCGTTGACGACTGCAACGGTTGTGGCGATCCTGGCCAGTTCCCTCGCCTTCGGCCTCTTGCACACCGGCGCGGTAGGGGACCTGAGATCGTCGATCTATCTCCTCGTAGGCACGTTTACGGTTGGGGTGATCTGCGGATTCCTAACCGTCTGGACCGGCCGTCTGGGGCCAGCAATCGTAACCCACGTCGTTTTCAACGGAACAGCCATCGGCCTGCTTCTGGCGCTTCCGCCGGAACTGCTCCCCTAGGAATTTTCGGCTACAACCCACGCCGCCACCGTCGACAGGAAACCAATATGCAGTATAAGGAATATTCAACCATCCAGGCTAGCTACGCTCAGTCGGTGGTAACGATCACCCTCGATCGGCCCGAGGCGCTGAACGCCCTCTCCACCCAGGTCGTTGATGATCTGGACCATCTTCTGAACGTTCTCGAAGGGGAATTCAGGAACGACGACGGCTGGCAGGTCCGCGGGGTCGTGATCACCGGCGCGGGGGAGAAGGCATTTGCCGCTGGGGCCGACATCCGTGAAATGACGGCCATGACACCCGGCCAGGCGTGGGACTACAGCACCAGGATGCAGGCACTCACGCTCCGGCTCGAGTCGCTCCCGGTGCCCGTAATTGCAGCGGTCAACGGATTCGCCCTGGGCGGGGGATGCGAGCTGGCGCTGGCCTGCGACTTCATCTATGCCACAGAATCAGCTTCGTTTGGGCAACCCGAAGTGAGCCTGGGCCTGGTTCCCGGATTTGGCGGTTCAGTGAGATTGCAGCAGCGGGTGGGACCGTCCCAGGCCAGGGAACTGTTGTTCACTGGGCGGCGCATCAGGGCCGAACAGGCTCAACGCCTTGGTTTGGTCAACGCGGTATTTGATGATCGGGAAGCGTTGCTGGCCGCGGCTGGGAAAACTATCGCCGAAATCGCCGGGCACTCTCCCACCGCAATCGCAGCGGTCAAGGAAACAATGGCCCGCGTTGAAGGCCGGCCCACCTCCGACGGACTGGCGATCGAGGCTGATTCATTCAAGCAGGCGTTCACCACGTCAGACATGCGCGAAGGAACCCGGGCGTTCCTTGCCAAAGAAAAACCTGCCTTCCCCGGTAACTAATCGGGGAAGGCAGGTTTGCTGTACCAGGGCTTTGCTGGACGAAGACTTTGCTGAACTAGGCCTTTGCAGGCTGGGTAACCGTTGCGGTCGGTTCCATGTTCTCTGCGTCAACCATCCAGGCGTACTGCTCAAGCTTCTCAATGAAGGCGTGCAGAATGTCGGCGGTGGTGGGGTCTTCCTCGTCGATCTGGTCATGCACGTCGCGCATGGTCTTTACCGTGCCTTCGAGCATGGCAACAACCATGGTGACCGTGTCTTTGGTGGAGACCAGACCGGCCGGGAATTGGTTGAGGGTGGTGCCCTTCGCTACCGAACCGCTCCGGCCATCAGGAACGGCGTGCAGGGCGCGCATACGCTCGGCCATCTGATCGGCAAACAGGCGGGCGTCGTCGATGATCTCGTCCAGCTGCAGGTGCATGTCGCGGAAGTTCTTGCCGACGACGTTCCAGTGCGCCTGCTTGCCCTGTAGGTGCAGCTCGATGAGCTCAACCAGCACGGCCTGCATGTTGTCAGTCAGTGTTTTGGAAGCCTTCATGTTTTTCCTCCTGTGGGTAGAACCTGCCCTCCCCCGGTGCTGGGAAAGCGCCGGGTGCGAGGTTTGGATCAATCTTCAGCCTAGACCGCGGATGTTGTTGAAATCCAGCGGCAAGGAATACAATCAGTTTACTTAGTAGTTCACTGATTGTGGAACTTGCAGGAGGAACCCATATGACGACAGTCCAGGAATCCATCGACGTAGCAGTACCCGTGAGTACTGCCTACAACCAGTGGACGCAGTTCGAAACCTTCCCCCAGTTCATGGGCGGGGTGGAATCGATCACCCAGACATCTGACACTCGTAGTCACTGGGTCACCAAGATCGGCGGTGTGGAACGAGAGTTCGACACCGAAATCACCGAGCAGCACCCCGATGAGCGAATTGCCTGGAAGAGCGTCGACGGAAAGTCCCACGCAGGAGTGGTTACTTTCCACCGGATTGACGACACCACCTCCCGTGTTGCTGTCCAGTTGGACTGGCATCCAGAGACCTTCACCGAAAAGATTGGCTCGGTAGTCAACGCCGACAATCGGCAGGTGAAATCCGATCTCCAGCGTTTCAAGGAGTTCATCGAAAGCAACAACTCCGAGACAGGGGCCTGGCGCGGTGACATTGACGCGCCACCGTCAGGGACCACGTCGGGGACCTCGACGGCCGCAGCCGGAGCAGCGGATCTCAGTGATCCGTCACTGGACGATCCCGAGTCGGGTGGCCCGCGCGCCACCGTCGCGCCGAGCTAGCCGGGACTCACGTTAGAAAGCTTCGGCCGGAACTACGCATAAGTGGAGATCCGGCCGAAGCCGTCTAATGGGATTGACCTAGTCGCGGACCGTAATCCCGGCAATCGCCTCAGTTGCGCGTTCGGAGAGCTGGGCGGAAATGGGTGAGCTTTTCGCCGATTCTGCGGCAGCCTCCTGACCCTCGGGGCTAACCACGTAGGTGCCGAACTCCTTGATGAGTCTGACCGTTGTCTCGTCCGGGTACGAAGTGCAGAAGACGTGATAGGACACCAGAATCAGCGGGTAGACGTCCGCTTTGGTGGTGGTCCGGTCGAGGGTCAGCGCAATGTCGTAGCTGGGCCGGCCTTCGACCGGAGTGGCGATGTCGACGGCGGCGGCTGCCGCTTCGGTGCTGACCGGCACGTATTCGTTTCCCACCAGCAGGTTCGCCCTTCCCAGCGGTGGGCCAACAGCTGAATCGTCAGCGTAGGTGATTGCCCCCTCGGTGCCGGCGACGGTGCTTACAACACCGGCGTTGCCCTTGGAGTTCTCGTTCCCGAGCTCACTGGGCCACGTGCCATCCGCTTCGAAGGTCCATTGGTCCGGAACGGTCTCGTGGAGGTAGTCGGTGAAGTTCTCTGTGGTTCCCGAATCGTCCGACCGGCTGACCGGGGTAATCCGGAGGTCCGGTAGATCGACGTCGGTATTCTGTCCGGCAATGGCTGGATCATTCCAGTTGTCGATGTCGCCCAGGAAAATGCTGGCGATGGTTGGTGCATCCAGGTTTAACTCGGTGAGCCCAGGAAGGTTGAACGTGACACTGATCGGCGATACGTAGGCCGGAATATTGAACGCGCCGTCTGGGCCGCAGGCCTCAGCGGACTCGGCGATTTCCTCGTCATTGAGGTAAGCATCCGAGCCGGCGAACTGCACTGCTCCGGCAAGTAGCGCCCCCCGCCCGGCACCGGAGCCGTCGGGGGAATACTGCAATTGCGCCTGGGAGTGAAGGGTGCCGAAACCTGATATCCAGCCGTCCATTGCTGGACCCTGCGCCGAGGATCCGGCGCCAGTGATGGTGCCTCGAAGGTCTGAGTTGGCGCGCTGGGCTGCGGCTTCCTGCTCGGGGCCCAGGGGATAGTCGGACCCGCAGGCGGTGAGTGAGAGGCCGAGGACGGCGGTGGCAAGGAGGGCAAGGCGACGCGTGGGGTGAGGCAGCACCTAATTTACGATACAGGTGAACAGTGGGTGAACGAATTGGGCAGGTTCCAGCGTCAGCTGCCCTTAGTGAGGTCGCGGGTGGCGGGGCCTTCCAGCAAGGTTCCCTCTGCCGTGAATCGTGACCCGTGCAGGGGGCAATCCCAGGACTTCTCGGCGTCGTTCCAACCCAGAACACCGCCCAGATGAGGGCAGACCGCCGAAACCCGGTGGGTGACGCCGTCGACCACGCAGACCCCCTCGGGGCGGGCGCCGTTGCGGACCACCACACCTTGACCCTCCGGTGGGCTGACGGTGCTGGTCCGCGCCAGGCCACCAAGCCAACCGTTCAGGAGTTCCAGTCCGGCACCGGCGTTTGTCTTGACCGTACTGAGCGCGTCCTGCCGGGCGACGCGGGTGGCATACAGTTTGTTGGCCCAGGGCATCTGCCCGCCGAGAATTTCGGCCGATAAGGCCAAGGCCGCCGCGACGGCGTTGGTCATGCCCCACTTGTTGTAGCCGGTAGCTGCGTAAATGTTGTGTCGACTCAGTGGGAGCTTGCCCACATAGGGTACGGCTGATGCGGGTTCGTAGTCCTGGGCCGACCAGTGATGAACCGGCTTCACCGACGGAAAGTGTTGCTGGGTCCAACGCACCAGATCATCGACCAGGGCTTGCGTATGGGTTTCGCGGCCGACGCGGTGGCCATTGCCCCCAGCGATCAGGTACGTCCTTCCATCGACGACGGCGGTGCGCAGGGAACGTGTCGGTCCGTCGATGGACAGGAACATCTCATCCATACCCTCAAGGGTCTGACCCTCAACGGCAAAAGCAACGGCATAGGACCGCTGAGGGGTGAGGACTGAGAAGTGTCCGCCGCGATCGAGAATGGGGGTGCCTGTTGCCAGGATCAAGTGCTCAGCCCACACCGTTCCGCGAGGGGTTTTGACCTCAATTTTGTCCCCCTTCAATTTTCCGGTGCTAATCCCCTCCACCCGGACTCCTTCAATCAGGTGGCCGCCATGAGACCTGAAGTCAGCAGCTAGTCCAGCCAAACCCTGCAGGGGATGAAACTGTGCTTGCCCCGGGAGGCGGAGGCTACCAGTAACGGCGAACGGCAGGGAGGAGGCGTCCTGCAGCACCGGGGTCAGCCCCGCCGCGAGGCACGCCTCATGTTCGGCTTTCAGCGCAGCAGCACCAGTGTCGGTGACGGAGTAGGTGACCGCGTCCCGAGTGTCGAACGGAATGCCGTGCTCGCGGAAGAACCGCAACAACCAGGATTGCCCTTCAAGGTTTCCGGTGACGTAGTGGCGGGCTGTCTCGGCGTCATGGTGCCGGATAATAGAGGAGAGTTGGGTCCCCTGAAGGAGTGATATTTTGCCCGTGGTGTTTCCGGTGGTGACATCCCCTGCGCGCCTTGCCTCCAGTACTGCTACCCGTTGGCCTGAGCGTGCCAGCAGCAGCGCGGTAATGATTCCGGTAAGCCCGGCACCCACCACCACTGAGTCATAGGTGGCGCCGGGCATGAACGGGTCGGCCGGGAACTGCGGACGGGTTGCCTGCCAAAGGGATGTCATCGGATGCCTTCTGCCGTCGGGTTGTGGGACCTAAGCCCACTCCCAAAATCCGTTCCAGTCAAGGACCCGTAGATGTCCCGCGGTGTCTTCGACTACGGCAGGCACCGGATTGAGTAAGTATGCTGATTATCATGCCGCAAGATGAAGAGGATATTGTGACGACGCCGAAGCGGTCAGTACTTTTGGATAGTGGGTCAAACACCCAGGACACCCTTTACGAGAGCGCTGTCGCGGCGGCTGGCTCGGTGTCGCGGGCGCTCGCCCTTGCCGCCGAGCTTGGTGCGCGGACCCCGTTGCCGGGCGGAGGATCCACACTGACCCTGTGGGAGACCTTGGCCACCATCGCAGCAGCCGACCTGTCGGTGGCGCGCACCATTGAACCTCACCTCGACGCGGTAGCCATCCTGCGGCAAGCCGAACTGTCAGTCGCAGCGGGAACCTGGGGGGTCTTCGCCGCTGAGGCGCCCGAGCACCGCCTGGAAGCGCACCACTCTTTCGACAACGACGGCGACTGGCAGCTGACCGGGCGGAAACCCTGGTGCTCATTGGCGGGCAATCTGGACTACGCGGTCGTGACGGCCCATGTCCCGGATGGCGAACGGCGCGCCTTCAGCGTAGACCTGCGCCAACCGACGGTTCAGGCTATCCGCGGTACCTGGGTTAGCCGTGGGCTGGCAGCGGTGGACAGCGGCCCCATTGACTTCGATGCGGCATCAGCCCGCCCCGTAGGTGCCGACAACTGGTATTTGCAGCGCGACGGGTTTGCCTGGGGAGGGCTCGGGGTGGCTGCCTGTTGGTATGGGGGAGCGGTCGGCATTGCGCGGCGGTTACTGCGCTCAGTGGGGGAACGAACCCCCGATCAGGTAGCGCTGATGTATCTCGGAGAGGTGGACCGTCACCTGTACGCCGCGCGGGGGGCGCTCGCGGCGGCTGCAACCGACATTGACGCGGGTCGGGCCCACGGTGCCGCCGGGGCGCTGCTGGCTGCGCGGGTGAGGGGCGTTGTTGCCGACGCTGCCGAAGCCATCCTTCGGATGGTAGGCCACGGGCTCGGTCCGGCACCCCTGGCCCTGGAGGAAGACCACGCCCGGAGGGTGGCCGATCTGCAGGTATATCTCCGCCAGCACCACGCCGAACGGGACGCAGCAGCCCTGGGCCGCCAGCTCCAGAACACCGGAGTTGCACCGTGGTGACCTT
Organism: Arthrobacter sp. CAL618; assembly: GCF_000468215.1. Lineage (NCBI taxonomy): Bacteria > Bacillati > Actinomycetota > Actinomycetes > Micrococcales > Micrococcaceae > Arthrobacter > Arthrobacter sp. CAL618. The sequence goes on from NZ_ASZW01000243.1 coordinate 9,090, forward strand.
TTCGCACGAGGACGCCGGAACGCCCGAGCACCGCTGGAGCCAGGACTGGCGCAGCGACGCCCGGCTCAGTATTGAGGCCCTTTTCGATGGGCGAATGCCGGAACGGGTGATAGTGGTTGCGGCCCACCCCGACGACGAGACGCTTGGGGCAGCCGGGCTGGTGCGACGCCTGGCCCGCGCCGGGGTTGCCACGGATATTGTGGTCGCCACCAACGGCGAAGCGTCCCACCCGAACTCCCCGACCCACACTGCTGTCCAGCTGGCCGAGTTGCGGCGGATTGAACTCGAGCAGGCCGTCGAATTGTTGGCACCGTCAGCACGGACGCACTTCCTCAACCTTCCCGACGGCGGGTTGGATGCCGAGGAGCTCGCCGAACAGCTCCGCCGGATTGTTGCCGCCGGTGGGCGTCCGGGCGAACGCACCTTGCTGGTGGCCCCGTGGCGGGGGGACGGGCACGGGGATCACGAAGCTGGCGGTACGGCTGCGGCACAGCTGGCAGCGGAACTGAACCTTCCGCTGCTTGAGTACCCGGTGTGGCTGTGGCACTGGGCGACGCCGGATTCCTCCGAGGTGCCATGGAACCAGCTCGAAATCCTTGATCTTGCTGGCGATGAGCAAACCCTCAAACAGTCGGCCCTGCTCATGCATGCGAGCCAGACGGCGCCCCTGTCCGACGAGCCGGGAGACGAAGCACTGCTCGCCCCGGGGTTCCTGGACCACTTCGCCCGCGGTTTTGAGGCCTTCATCCCCACCCCATCATCGGGTGTGTTCGAACGGCTGCACGCCGACACGGACGATCCGTGGGGGCTCAAGGACCGCTTCTATGAACGACGAAAACGTTCAGTGGCTTTGGCGCTGTTACCGAGGGAACGGTTTGCGGCTTCACTCGAACTGGGTTGTTCAATCGGTGTACTCTCCGCCGAGCTCGCCGCGCGCACGGATTCCCTCCTTGCCCTGGATATCAGTCCAACGGCGGTGGCGGCTACGCAGGAACGGTTGAGCGATTACCCCGAGGCGACTGCCCGGGTTGCGTCCGTGCCACGGAATTGGCCCTCGGGGCAATTCGACCTGATCGTAATCTCCGAGGTGGGCTACTTCCTCAGCCGGACACAATTGCTGGATGTCGTGGCACGTGCGGTCGCATCGCTGGCAGCCGACGGGGTCATTCTCCTGTGCCACTGGCGGCACCCAATAGATGGCTGGGAACTGGATGGGGACACCGTCCACGAACTATTTCGTTCAGCCTCGTCACTAGCTGTTTTTGCAGAACACCGCGAAGAGGATTTCCGCATCGACCTTCTGGTGCGGCCACCGGCGGTGTCGGTGGCCAGAGCGACCGGTGTCTTGTGAAGGCGTCGTCCGTGCCGGCGGCGGTGGCGGTCGTCGTCCCGGCCCGGAACGAGGAGGAGAGCCTGCCGCGGTGCCTGGCCGCCCTCGATGAGGCGGGCAGGGCGCTCGCCGACGCGTACCCGTCAGTCGCCCTGTCCGTCACCGTGGTCCTGGACGGATGTACCGACGCTTCGGCACGGGTGGTGGCCGAGTATCCAGTTGCCCAGCCTCTGGCAGTTGACTTCGCCTCGGTGGGATTGGCACGTAGGGCCGGGGTCGCCCACGCGGTGGCTCAGCTCGGCCAGCCAGCCAGCCAGATCTGGGTGGCGAACACCGACGCCGACACTGAGGTGCCCGGGCAGTGGCTCGTCGAGCAGTGCCGGCTGGCCGCCTCGGGGGTGGAACTGATCCTGGGGACGGTGGTTCCCAACCCGGTAGGCCTGGATGCCGCGCTGGAGCGCGCCTGGCATGCCGCTCACCCGCTCGACGACGGCCACGACTACGTTCACGGCGCGAACCTGGGATTCCGGGCGGACAGCTACCTGGCGGTCGGTGGTTTCGCTGCCCTGGACATCCATGAGGATGCAGATCTGATCGCTCGGCTGAAATCGCTGGGGGTGAGGTGGGCTGCGGTGGACTCCATCAGGGCCACGACATCCGCCAGGACAACGGGCCGGACACCCGGCGGGTTCGCCGGCTATTTGCGGGACCTTCCCCTATAACCAGGGAAAGCGGAGCGAACAGGAGGTTCGGGATCAGTCAGCCCGTTTGAGCCGGTATCCGTCTTCGCAATGGATGAGGCGGCGGCCGGCACCTTCGTTGAGTTGAATCCACAACACCGAGGCGTCGTCGGTGCGCATCTCGACAACCCCCGCTACGGGCCCATCGCTGTCGTGATTGAACGCGACCCGCTGCCCACGGCGGAGGGTGGACCAGTCCGAGATGCCCTCGCGGGACGGAGACGAAGTTTCCATGGTCGGTGGGTCCTTTCAATACGGAAAGCTAATGCCTTCAACGTACTGCGCCTGTCTGAACGGCAAGTGAATGCCACCTGAGTGTTCGGGGTGGCTCCTGTCACCCGGGCATGGAACGTCAGACTGCGCGCCACTTACCGCTGGTCAGGTGGGAACCGGCCTGCGGGCCCATCTGGAGCATGCCGCCGTCGACGACCCAGGAGGCGCCGTTGACGTAACTCGACGCCGGTGATGCCAGGAACGCGATCACTGCCGCGACTTCCTCCGATGCACCGGGGCGGCCCACGGGGATACCCGGGCGGTCAATGTCGTGGGGATCCTTGTCCTCGGCATCGTTCATTGCCGTAGCAATTTCGCCAGGCAGGACCGCGTTCGCGGTAATGCCCTGATCGCCCAGCTCCAGGGCGATCGTCTTGATTAACCCGCCGAGACCGTGTTTTGACGCATCGTAGGCTGCGGAGCCCACGCGCGGCTGTTCCTGATGAACGCTGGTGACGGCAATGATCCTGCCGCCGTTCCCGGCGGAAATCATTTGTGCCGCCGCACGCTGGATGCAGACAAATGCACCATCCAGGTTGGCTGCCAGGGTGCCGCGCCATTCGTCATAGCTGGTATCCATGAAGGGGGTTCCGCCGTTGACACCAGCGTTGTTCACGAACACGTCAAGTCCGCCGAGGTCACTGATCATCTGGTCCACCACATCGCCGCAGGCTGGCGCATCAGTGGTGTCCAACCGGGTCACCACCGCTTTACGGCCAAACTCACGGACTAACCGCGCGGTCTCGTTGGCGCCGTCCTCATCAGAGTGCCAGGTGATACCGACATCACAACCTGCCTCAGCGAGGGCGAGGGCCGTGGCCCGGCCAATGCCCGAGTCGGATCCGGTGACTATTGCAGTGCTGGGTGTGTAGGCCATCACCCCATCCTTCCGAGGAAGGACCCTGGAAAGCAAGTGTGCTGACCTTCCTAGGGCATAAAATCCGGGCTGCAGACCCAAAACTGGGCTGTTGACACAAATCCGGCCTGTTGACACAAAACCGGCCCCCCGCGTTGGCGGAGAGCCGGTGGTGGTGCCTGCGCGGGGCCTTGATCCCCGGGCCTTCCGCGTGTGAAGCGGATGCTCTACCAGACTGAGCTACACAGGCGCGCGCCCAACCCAGACGCGGTCGGACAGTTGCCAGTTTAGGCCATACCCGGGCTGGAAAAAATTCGGCCGCTTGAACCATGGTGACCGTGGTCCCTATTCCCTGCCGCCCGGACGAACAGTCAGTTCGCTACAAGATCCCTCGGCGAGCCCCCATCGTCTGCTGCGTGGGTTACCCCAGGGTGAGGCTGCCGGCTAACGCCGTGCCAGCCAGCCGAGGGTCAAGCCGCCCAGGGTGCGGCGGAATCCGCTCTCACCGCGGGTCAGCTCAAGCACTGCCCACAGTCCGAGGCACACCCGGCTGAGAGTCAGCAATAGCCGCTTGTTTCCGTCCTGCTGTGCCAGGAGGGAAGCGAGGCCGAAGACCGTCCACCCGAGGACCGGCGCGTTGGGTGCCTGCACGATGGTCTGCTCGCCACGCGAATTGGTGAAGAAGCTGAGCAGAAGTGAGGACGAGGTGGCCATCAGGCGCCTTTCGATTTTGTTTTGGCTGGTGCTGAGGACCCTTTGGATGCCGGTTTTTTCTGATCGGACGGCGTGCCCTTTTTCTCACGGTTCTTCTCGACGCTCCGCCGGAGTGCCTCCATGAGGTCGAGGACTTTGCCACCGCCCTCGTCGTCGTCGGATTCCCCGAAAGTTTCCTCAGTGTCGAGGGCTTCCCCCTTCTCAAGTTTCGCCTCGATCAGAGTGCGCAGCTGTTCCTGATACTCATCGGTGAAGTTCTCAGGATCGAAATCGGTCGAGAAGGAATCCACCAGCGCAGCCGACATTTCCTTCTCCTTGGCCGAGATCCGTACCCGCTCGTCAAGGGCGGGGAACTTGGCCTCGCGTACCTCGTCATCCCAGAGCAGCGACTGCAGCATCAGAACGTCCCCACGCACCCGCAGCGCACCGAGCCGGCTCTTCTGCCGCAGCGTGAACTGCACGATAGCCGTGCGGTCGGTCTCCTCAAGGGTGCGGCGCAGCAGCACATAGGCCTTGGTGGAACTGGAATCCGGCTCCAGAAAATAGGACCGGTCCAGCATGATCGGGTCTATCTGGTCGCTGGGCACAAACTCGACGACGCCGATTTCCCGGCTCTTCTCGACGGGAAGGGTCGCGAAGTCCTCGTCGGTGAGCACCACGGTGCGCTCGCCGTCGTCGTACGCCTTGTCGATGTTTTTGTATTCGACCACCTCCCCGCAGATCTCGCAGCGGCGCTGGTAGCGGATCCGGCCGCCGTCCTTGTCGTGGACCTGGTGGAGGCTGATGTCGTGGTCTTCGGTGGCGCTGTAGACCTTGACCGGCACATTGACCAGCCCAAAAGCGACGGCGCCCTTCCAGATGGCTCTCATGTACCAAGTGAACCAGTGTTTGGGTTCCGCGGATACGATGGCTTGGTGAATCCTGAAAAAGCTGAGCCCACGGTCACCAAGACCACAGTCGACGGCAAGCCCGCCCTCCGGTTCGAGATGCGGTACAACTTTCCCGCGTCAGTGCTCTGGAAGCACCTGACAGACCCCCGCAAACTCAAGTACTGGTTCCCCTGTGAACTTGACCTGCTCCCGCGTAAGGGCGCCGAAGTGACCTTCACCTTCCCTGGGGAACGGCCCACCAAAGGCACGGTCCTCGAAGCCGAGAAGCCGAACCTTCTCGCCTACACCTGGGATCGGGAGGTGCTGCGCTGGGAGTTGGCGAACGACGGCGACTCCGGCGCCCTGCTGACCCTCACCAACACCCTGCAGGACCCAGACGCCGCGGGTAGTTCGGCGGCGGGCTGGCACTTCACGCTGATTGGCCTCGACGATCTCCTGAACGAGCGTCCGCTGGGCCAGAACCCCGCTGACTGGGAGCGCCTCGTCGCTCAATACCAGGAGAAGCTCAGCGACTAGCAGCACCCCGGGACAGGATCCCGTGCCCTGCTTTCCGGGCACGTGTGGCGTTTGCGGCGCTTCCAGACAAGACTGGTGTCATGGGTTCCAGCACCGGTCAGCAGCAGCAGACTGTCACTGTGGACGGTCAACGCCTCCGGCTGACGAACCTCAACAAGGTGATCTATCCCGCCTCCGGGACCACCAAGGCGGACGTTCTCGCCTACTATGCTGCGATCGCCGGCTACCTGATTCCGCACGCCAGGGACCGGGCGGTGACCCGCAAGCGCTGGGTCAACGGGGTGGGAACCGCGGAGCAGCCCGGACAGGTCTTTTTCCAGAAGAACCTCGACCAGTCGGCGCCGGCGTGGGTGCAACGACACTCCATCGCCCATAAAGACCACGTCAACGTGTATCCGATGGTCAATGACCTGGCCACCCTGACCTGGTTTGGACAGATTTCGGCCCTGGAAATCCATGTTCCGCAGTGGAGGTTCGGCCCGGACGGGGAGATCAACAATCCGGACCGGTTGGTCCTCGACCTTGACCCTGGCGACGGGGTGAGCCTCGGCGACTGCGCCGAGGTTGCTCGCCATGCCCGCGTGATCCTGCAGGACATGGGCCTGGAACCCTACCCCGTCACCAGCGGCTCCAAGGGCATCCACCTGTATGCGGCACTGGATGGTTCCCAGTCCTCCGACGAGGTATCCACCGTTGCCCATGAGCTGGCCAGGGCGCTCGAGGCTGACCACCCCGACCTGGTGGTCAGCGATATGAAGAAGTCCCTGCGCGGGGGGAAGGTGCTGGTGGACTGGAGCCAAAACAGCAGGAACAAGACCACCGTGGCGCCCTACTCCCTGCGTGGCAGGCTGCGCCCCACTGTTGCCGCGCCCCGCTCCTGGGCGGAGTTGGAGGACCCTGAGCTGGCGCAACTCGACTACCGGCAGATGATGGACCGGGTGAAGGAACTCGGTGATCTCCTCGCCGGGCTGGATGAGACCTCCGGAGGGCCTGACGGCGACCGGGGCGGGCCCGGGGACACAACGACATCCGAGCCTCGCGTTCGTGACCGCCTGCACACCTACCGCTCCATGCGGGACAGCGCAAAGACCCCTGAGCCGATCCCCGACAGCGTCAGTGACGCCGGCGGCAACCGTTTTGTCATCCAGGAGCACCACGCCCGCCGGTTGCACTACGACTTTCGGCTGGAACGCGACGGCGTCCTCGTCTCCTGGGCTGTACCCAAGGGGCCGCCGGACACCCCCAACAAGAACCACCTCGCCGTCCAGACCGAGGACCACCCCCTGGAGTACGCCGTCTTCGAGGGCACCATCCCCAAGGGGGAATACGGCGCCGGGGAGATGTACATCTGGGATTCCGGGACCTACCACGCCGAGAAATGGCGCGATGGAAAGGAAGTGATCTGTACGGTTCAGGGGCGCGACGACGGTGGTCTGGCACGCAGCGGCAGCCCCGTCCGGCGGTATGCCCTCATCCACACCGGCGGCGACGAGTCGGGCAAAAGGAACTGGTTGATGCACCTGATGAAAGACCAGGGCGCCGCTGACGCCTCGGCCGAAGCCCCGGCGTCGGGCGCCGCCGAGACCCCGCCGGAGCTGATGCCGATGCTCGCCTCGCCCGGCTCGGCTGGTGACGTGACAGCCGATGAGGACTGGGCTTTCGAAATGAAGTGGGACGGGGTCAGGGCAATCGCCACAGTGACACCCGACGGGGTGCGTCTCACCAGCCGCAACGCCAATGACATGACGGCGCTGTACCCCGAACTGGCGGATCTGGGCGACTACGTCAACGGCAACAATGTAGTGCTCGACGGGGAAATAGTGGCACTGAACAAGTCGGGCCGTCCCGACTTCGGGTTACTGCAGAACCGCTTCAATCTCACCAAAAGCTCCGAGATCGACGCCGCACGCCGTAAAGCCCCAGTGCATTTCATGATTTTCGATCTGCTTTACCTCGACGGCAACTCGCTGCTTCAACTGCAGTATGCCCAGCGCCGGGAAATCCTTGAGCAGGCGGTGGACAGCCCCGCGGATGGCCATATTCAGGTGCCCCCAGCCCTGCATGCCACCATCGAGGAGGCCGTGGCCGCCAGCAGGGAGCTCGGTTTGGAGGGGGTGGTCGCCAAGCGCACCTCCGGTACGTATACGGCCGGTCGCAGGTCCAGGGGCTGGGTCAAGATCAAAGACCAGCTCACCCAGGAAGTGGTGGTGGTCGGGTGGCGGCCGGGCAAAGGCAGCCGTGCGCACAAGGTGGGTTCCCTCCTGGTGGCCGTGCCCGACGGCGTCGACCTGAAGTATGTGGGCCGGGTGGGGTCAGGCCTGACCGAACGTGATCTTGCTGAAATTGGTTCACGACTCCGCAAGATGTCCCGGAAGACTGCACCACTTGCGGATGTGCCAGCCGCTGATGCCTCAGACGCGCACTGGGTCCGCCCAGCCCTGGTCGGGGAGGTGCAATTCAGCGAACGAACCGGAGCGGGGAAACTCCGCCACCCCGTCTGGCGGGGNNGGCCCGACAAACTGCCGTCCGACGTCGTCGTCGAACTGTGAATATGACTGACCAACAACATCAAGGAGTACAACAATGAGTGACAAGAAAATCACCTCGTCCCGCGTCATCGACGCTTCAGCTGACGCGATCTTCAACGTCCTGTCCAACCCCGCGCGCCACGCGCAGATTGACGGCTCAGGCATGGTGCAGTCCGACGAGAAGTCGGACAGGATTACGGCTGTGGGACAGATGTTCACCATGAACCAGTACTGGGACAAGCTGGGTGGGGACTACAAGACCGACAACCATGTGGTGGGTTACGACCACAACAAGCTCCTTGCCTGGAAAACGGCTGAGGCTGGGGCCGAGCCTGCCGGTTGGCAGTGGGTGTGGGAGTTGACGCCCCAGGGCCCCGACTCCACCGAAGTGACTCTCACCTACGACTGGAGCAGCGTCACCGATTCGACTGTGCTCAAGAAGGTATCCTTCCCGGCGGTTTCCGCCCACGATCTGGAGGCTTCGCTGAACAACCTGGCCGCCGCGGTGTCCGAGGTTTAACCCACCTGACGTTCGACGCCGGACCGCCGCCAGCCCAACGATGGTGGCCGTCCGCGTTGTCGTCGAGCTTTGGAACGCCCAGCTTCCCGGGAGTGGGTCGTGTACCGTCCATAGGGTGGCGTCCGACACATAACGGGCGGTGGGGGACCGCACGGGCACTCCAGTATTGACCCGGCCGATACCGGCGAGGCACTGGAACTTCCGGCCACTCATCCTTTGTAAATCCCATAGAAGGGGCTGTAGTGGACCTCAGTCAGTTTATTGTTGTCGGCATTGTGCTTGCCGTGTTGGTGGTATTGGCAGTTATTGCCGCCATCGTCGCGCGTCTTGCACTGCGGATTGCGAGCCCGTCCGAAGCACTGATCATCACCGGCAAAGGCAGCCAGGAAAGCCAGCGTGTGGTGTTCGGTCGCACATTCATCAACCCGTTCAGCCAGAAGGCGTTCTCCATCTCGCTCGCCTCACGCCAGGTGACCCTTCAGATTGAGGGTATCTCCAAGAACGGCATCAAGCTTCGGCTGACCGGTGTCGCCCAGATCAAAGTGGGGGGCGACGAAGAGGCGGTGCGCCGCGCCGCTCAACGATTCTTGAACCAGCAGGATCAGATCGACCATTACACCCAAGAGACCCTGTCCGGTTCGTTGCGCTCCATCGTGGGCACGCTGAGCGTGGACTCGATCATCAAGGACCGTGCTTCTTTCGCCAAGAGTGTCAAGGAAGAGGCCGAGCACTCAATGCATAACCAGGGTCTGGAGATTGATACCTTCCAGATCCAGTCGGTCGACGACGATTCCAGCTACCTGAAGAACCTGGGCCGGCCCGAGGCGGCACTCGCTGAGAAGCAGGCGAAGATTGCCGAAGCGAATGCGGCGCAGGAAGCTGCCGAGGCCGCTGCGATCGCGGACGAGCAGGTTGCGCTTGCCGAACAGCGGCTCGCCATCCGCCGGGCCGAGCTCAAGGAGGTCGCGGACGCACGGCAGGCCCAGGCCGACGCGGCGGGTCCCTTGGCTGCAGCTGAGCAGCGCCAGTCGATCCTGGTCAAGGAACAGCAGGTTGCTTCACGGCAGTCCGAGCTGCGTGAACGTGAACTGGATATTGAGATCCGCAAGCCTGCCGACGCAGAAAAGTACCGGGTGGAGCAGGAAGCGGCCGGTAAGCTCGAGCAGCGCAAGCGCCAGTCTGAAGCCGATCAGGTTGAGGCGGAAGTGGCGCTGACCAAGCGCCGCCTCAGCGCCGAGGGTGACAAGGTCACCGCTGAAGCTGAGGCCGCCGCCAACACCGCACGCGGTAACGCAGCGGCGTCAGTGACCCGGGCCAACGGTGCAGCGGAAGCGGAGATCATCGCGCTTCGCGGCCAGGCTGAGGCAGACGTTGTCCGGCAGAAGGGAATCGCGGAGGCCGAGGGAATCGAAGCCCAGGCCAAGGCGTACGAGCAGTTCAACGAAGCAGCAATTCTCAACAAGGTGATGGAAATCCTCCCGCAGATCGCTCGGGAAATCGCCGCCCCAATGTCGGGAATCGACAACATGACCGTCATCTCCAACGACGGTGCCACCCAGTTGAGCAAGAACGTGTCCGGCGGGTTGCAGCAGACCTTCCAGCTACTCAAGGACACCACCGGGCTAGACGCCGTCGAGATGCTGAAAAACTGGGGCGCCACGGACGGTGCTGCCACGGAACCGGCATCGCCAACTGAAAACACCCACGCGCCGTCGGTCTAATTCACCCGTCGATGAAATCGG
>NZ_ASZW01000244.1:0-3067 GCF_000468215.1 Arthrobacter sp. CAL618
CTGCTCGTGCGCGTGCGGCGGCAACCTCCGGGGCGACTGCACTGGTTTCACTGGTTTGACCGGACGCTGGACGGAGGCCCTGGCCGGCATCCACGGGCCGGGTCAGCGGTGCCAGGAACGTCCTGGCGGAAGCAGCAGCGACACCGTAGAAGTAGGGGTTCTGCCGCGGCTGATGAGCAAACGATTCGAGCACTTTGGCCAGAAAATCGGCGTTGGTGATCTTCTCGGCGCTTGGGGCCAGCAGCAGGCTTGCTGCGGCGGTGAAGTCNCGTGCCCGCCGGTCTCGTAGGCCACTTCGTCAGGCTGACAGGCGCTAAACAGTAGTTCGCGGGCGGTGGCTCGTTTGCCCGGGTTCGCGGCTGCGCCGCGACGTAACCGGAAGTTTTCAATGGTGGTCGTGTCAGGGACCAGGAACCGTGCCCGTCGGCCATGATTGGCTGCCTGCTCGGCCCCGTCAGTGACTGCAGTGCCCAGCGACGGTAAGAGCCGGGTACCGTCACCTGAATGACAGGAGTCGAAGAAGGCGGTGAGGCTTACCCCTTCCGGGAGTAGGTCGAAGAGTTCCCCAAGATCGTCATCGATGATCAGGTTTCCGCCCTGAAAGTCCACCGGGCAAAGCGCCTCGTCGAACAGCTTTTCTCCGTTGCCATCCTCCGCTTCATCACCATCGAGGTCATCAATGTACGTCCCATGGCCCGCGTACTGCATGACGAGCACATCCCCGGCGGTGCTATGCGCCACCAGGTCGAAAATGCCCTGAAGAATGTTGACCCTGGTGGCCGCCCCATCGAGCAGGGTTGTCACCTCGAATCCGACCGACTCCAGCTGTTTGCCCCACGCCTCCGCGTCAGCGACGCAGCCATACAGTTCTTTGCCCGGCGGGTAGGCATTGATTCCGATGCATAGGGCGCGTCGGGTACTTACGGGGGGTTCCTCGCGGACGGTGGGGGCCACAGCCCACGGCTCACTGATCATTCGGGCGCCGAAGGGTTTCGGTTTCCTGCCCGTAATCCTGCGGGCGACGCTCTCCATGGTCGTAGTGTTGTCGTCGAATCCCCCGTGGGTGGTCGCAGTGCTCCGGCGTGTTTCAGGTCCGGTCTCGGAAATTGACCAGATCACCTCTGCCTTCGCCTTACCGCCGTCGTCATCGAAGAACTTGAGCAGTTCGGGGTCCGCGTTGACGCACTCCTGCAAACCCAAAATGGGCGTGAACTCTTCCTTTTCGAAGGACGCACGGACCAGATACAACAACGATTTCCCGTAGCCACCGGGGCAGGTGTCAGTAAGCTCGGCCTGCTGCGTCATGGTGTACATCGCCAGGGATTTGATGCCTTTACCGGCCTCGGGTGCCAACTTCGCCTTGAACGTATCAGTGCGGACGGCGGGTGCCAGTAGGCTGACCGTCGCGAACTCGGGGACCCCGGCCTTCAGGGCGGCTGGCACAAAGTAGGAGTGGAAGATGGAGCCGGCGCTGTGGCCGACGGCGTGGACGCTGGTCTTCGGGTGTGCTGCCACATAATTGCCGAGTGCTTTTGCCACGTAGAGCGCGCCGCCACCCGTTGCCGAGGCGTCTTCGGCAAACCGCTTCATTTCGCCCCAGATCCGCTCACCGTTAGCGGCCCGGGCCATCAGCTCGATTGCGCGGTCCCTCACATCTCCCAGGACGCCCCTGGTTCCGGGCAGAGAGCCGAACAGTGCATCGAGGAAGCCTGTCTCCCAGACGAAGAAGATCGGGTACACGCCATTCGATTTCCACCATTCGCTTTGCTGATGTGCGGAACGGAGGCCAGCTGCCTCGCTCACCAGACCGCCGTGGGCGTAGACCATGATCGGTGCGTCGCCGTCTGGTGCGAACTTGGGGAGATGATTCTGGAAAATGGCATCCACGTCGGCTGCAGTGGTACTTATTTCACCACCGGTCGAGAACTTGCCTCGGCTGAGGTTCACTACATGCGGTTTCAGGGCCGTGATCTGGGCGGCGCTGAGCCCGGACCCCCGTTGGGTAGCGGCGGTCGCTGCAGTGGTATTCATGGCTACTCCTCGTTGAGTGGCATCGACTGGAGCGGCGTTCGTCAGGTAGCAGTGTCCACGCGACGGCGCCGGCGGTTGGCAGCCAGTATCTGCTGCACGGTGTTATTGGGGTGTTACTGGGATTTTGGTGCTTGACGGCCGGGGCGCAGGGGTAGATATTTTTGGTAGCGGTCCGGTGGAAGACTGATCCCGGGTCGCAGTAGGGAGAGGTGCCAATGGCGGGNGTGATGCTGGGGCCCGGAAGCCATACCGGGGAGCTGCGCCCCTTGACCATTCTGGCCGAGGGTCCGTTCACGTTGGGCGCCGAAGGTCCGATGACCACGACGCTCCGCGTGCCCGTTGAGCGCATTGGTGGGGGGCCGCGCAGCGCGCGATTCGACATCGTCGTTCGCGGCCCGCGTGGGAAACCGTTGGAGCTACTCCTGGGCGAGGACGTCGATCCGTGGATGCTGATGGACGAGAATCCACCGAATGACCTCGGTGAGTTGCTGGCCAACCGCCGCTTCCTGGCCCAGCACACGTACGCCGTGGCGGCGTCGACGCTGGCAGCCTTCGAGTCAACCCTCGGCCGCCGGATGGGATGGGCCCGAGGACGGCGGCTGCGGATCCACGCGTATGACACGGTGCCCTACGCCGATTCTGGCTACGACCGGGAAGACGGAGTGGTCCGGTTTGGGCATCGGCGGGATGGCCGGGAGCGTCTGTCGGTGCCGTTGGCGTTGTATCGCGACCTGGTGGCCCATGAGGTGACCCACGCGATCCTTGCGGGGTACCGAACCCGCTGGTCGGACCAGTTCGCTTCCCTCGACCAGTTTGCGCTGCATGAGGCGATCGCTGACCTGGTGGCCATGCTGTCAGTGTTTTCCTCGGCGGAGCGGGTGGAGCAGTTGTTGGATCCACTGGGGTCCGGGGCAACCGACCTGACCGGGCTGGATGAGCAGATCCTGCTGAGTGGTCTCTTCAGCTTTGGCGACGGTTTGTTCTCGCATGGGCCAGCGCGACAGCCGATGCGGACGCCGGTCCCCACCGGCTGGCG
>NZ_ASZW01000245.1:0-2908 GCF_000468215.1 Arthrobacter sp. CAL618
GGCGAGCCAGTGGTGCGGGCGATGCTGAATGTGGTGGCGCGGCTATGGCAGATCCGTCTGGACCAGCCCGGTGGCCGCTCGAGCCTGCACCAGGTGGCGAAGTCCGGGGCGAAGGTGGGTGAACAGGTCCTGGCGATGCTGATCCGTGGGCTCGGGTACATGGCTCCGGTGGACGTGACCTGGCCGGACTTGCTGCGGGGCATCCTCTCCGCCGACCTGGTGCTGGTTCCGCAGGATCGTTTTCACTATCGGCAGGTGGTGCGGGACTGCTTCGCCGAGGTGGGGGTTACGGTGCCGGCCGATGATTTGCTCACCGGGATCGAACGCATGAGCAGCCTCAGGTACCCCGTCCGGCTATCAGCGCTGGGAACCGACCCGGAAGAGATCGTGAGGTTCATCTGGGAGAACGGGGACTTGTTACGGGAAACCGCGATGGATGAGCGGCATTCAATCACCGTGGACCGGGTGCGACCCAGCATCCGGATCAGCCCGGACGGGTTCGTCGTCTCGGAGATCGGCGCCTCCTTTGTTCAGGAGTTCACTATCGGGCGGCCCGAAATGCGCCGCATGGGGTTGTCCGGGCCCGGACCCGTCATCCTGCGCGGAGGTGGGTTGCTCAGATTCGACGAGGGAGGCCACCTTTGTTACGCGGCGTTGAAACCGGTCTATGACCCGGTGAGGCAGCAGGAAAACGCACAGGAGAAGGTTCGGGATGCCACCACCCTGGCGGAAATCACTCCTTCTGATGCACGGCCCAGGTCTGGCACTGGAACACCGAAAATCACGTTCCATAGCCGGGGGCGCGGCCGCTAGTTCCTAGAAGGCGGTGCCCCACGCGGCGCTTTTGGCCGCCACTGGCGCTTCCAGTTGGGCCCGCTGGGTGAACTTCCCATCCCGTAAGTCGGCGCTGACGCGTTTCAGCAGCACTCGCCGGCTTGCCGATGGGTCGTCTTTGACGGCCTGGAGCAGGTAGTGGCTGAAGGCACCGCTATATCGTCCAGCGAAGTCAGCATCAGCCGCTGTCTGATCCGACCGGCAGGCGGCAAACAGGACTGGTTTCGCCTTCGCATCGGACCGGACCAGGTCGCGGAAGGCGCGCGGATCCGCCGATTCGGTGAGCTCCAGGCCGAGCGGCGTCGGGGGCGGAACGAACCGGGGCCGTCGGGTGGGAAGTAGATCCAGCGCCCTGAGCCCGGTCCCGCTGTGGCACGTGTCCAGCACGACGTCGAGCAGGACCCCGTCGGGAAGGGTACCGAGCAGGTGATGTAACTCGTCGTCGAGAATAAGGGTGGCGGCGTCCCACTGGTCACCCTTTTGCCGCATATCAAAGGTGACGAATGCTTCGTCGGCGCCGTCCGGTTCATCACCTGAGACATCGAGGACCTGGGTGCCGTGGCTGGAGAACGTGAAGACAAGGTGATCCCCGGGTTTCGCCCGTTTGAGCATGGCCTGCAGCTTCCCGACCACCGCAGCCTTCGTAGCCTTTGAATCGAGGAGCACCGCAACGTTCCGCTTCGCGAATCCGTAATGCCCAGTGAGAAGCGCGGCGAAGTCCTTGGCGTCGTTGACGCAGCCATTGAGCCACGCGTTGGTCGGAAGGTTTTCGAACTTATTGATGCCGACGCAGAGTGCGTACTTGGCCATGGCACAGTTCCTTCCGCAGGACCTGCCCCGTCGCAGGTATGCCGCAACCTAGCGGGACGGGTGTTACTGAGGCGTTATTTGCTGGCCTCCAGCGCCCGGAAGGTGGTCATTTGCCGATGCCGACGCTGCAGGCTGTCGCGTCGTGGCGAGACCGCTGCCTCGGCTGCCTCGGCGGTGAGGTCGATGTGGCGTTCCCCGTAGTGCCACAGCAGCACGTCGTCGAGCAGCCGGTCCGGGCCCGGCGAGTAACGGTGGTCCAACGCTCGGCGAACCGACGTAATGGTGTCCGCCTGGAGCAGCGACGCCAGCGACGTCGTCGTCGTCAGTCCATGGGCGGCGAGCAGTTCCGCAGCCCAACCCCAGTTGTCGTCGGATTTTCGGTCAACGTGGGGGAGGAGGGTCTGCCACACGTCGCGGACCCGGTTGGGGCTCAGGGGGGCGCTTCCCTCCCCGTCCTCATCCCAGAACCCGGTCACTGTCTCGTACCGCTCGTGCAGCTCGGCGAAAGCTGATTCCACTGACTCGAGCATCGCGGCGGTGCCAGTGAATTGCCGGTCGAAGTAGGGGCTCCATGCCCGAGGATTTGATGCCTTGAAACGGATGTCGTGCTCGATTTCGGACCACGCATGAGCCAGGACCGTACGGATCTGCACCTCGAGCATGTAACTGCCGCCAGCCTTGGCTGCCGGGTCCAGGGCGCGCTGGTACTCTTTGACCGCTTCGCTTTGGATGGTGCGCAGGATGAGGTGCCGGCTGGAGTAGCCGTAGGTGCCGGACTCGATGGTGCCGATGTCCTTCTCCCGGTCGCCCCGGCAGTCAAATTCCTGCCGCTGCCGCTTGATCAGATTCGCTGCGACGTCCACCTCGTGGGGCAGGGTGGTGATCACCCGAACGCCGACGACGTCGGTCAGGTTTCTTAGCGGGTCGGGGAACACCAGGGTGGGGGCGTCTCCGGGGACTGTTGAGGCGAGCATGCGTGAGGCCTTGTCACGGAATGACTCGATACTCTTGGTCCGAGCCGTGACGAACAGTGGGCTGAGTTCGGTGCCGACGAAGATTTCCTGGATGCTGGCCTGCATTTGCCGGGTCACTTCTTCAAGGCGCGGCCGTACCCGCTCGAACTCACGGGTGCTCGCTTCCACCGCGGGGCGGAGACGGTCATCCAACTGATCCCAGGCGCTCATTAAGACTCCTCCGACGATGGCTTCAGGCCATCATATCGGCCGGGTCTGACAGTGCTGGTGGAGGGCTGGCTAGAGGGGCC
>NZ_ASZW01000245.1:2918-5102 GCF_000468215.1 Arthrobacter sp. CAL618
CGGGCGGCAGTCGGCATGGAGTGGCTGTCGATGGGCCGATCATCGTCCTGGGTGGCCGGCTGCCGGGTGTCGTAGCTTCGGGGAGTGCTTAAGTCTCGTGATCGCAATCGCAGGCCGGTGACGACCAGAACCAGTCCCCCCGCCAGGAGCGCCGCCCCGAGGACGAAGAGCACCATCGTGAGGCCCTCAGCCGTTCCGTTGAAGACTTCGAACAGTGGCGTCGGGAGGATGAAAATCGTGGCTACCAGTGCGATACCGCCCGTGATGAGCCGCCGGGTTCCTTTGGTCTGCATTGTTCCCCCTTGATTGGTCCATTCATTCAAACACCCTCCCCGGCGCATGTGAAGGGTCGGCAAGGTTACGCTTCCGGTGTGGACAACCTACGCCGACGCACCGTCCTGGGCGCCGCCGGCCTCGCTGCAGCGACCGCACTCGCCGGCTGCGCGCCCGGGAGTTCAGCCAACCCCACCCAGCAACCGGAGGAACCAGTGACACCCCAGCGCTACACCTATGGCGATGATCCCAGCCAGTTCGCCGAGTTGTACCTGCCAGCCGGGGAGCACCTCCCGGGCGTCGTCGTGGTTATCCACGGGGGCTATTGGCGCTCAGGGTACGGACTGGATCTTGGCCGGCCTCTCGCCGAAGACCTGTCGTCCCGGGGCTACGTCTGCTGGAACCTTGAATACCGGCGGGNCGGGCCGGCAATGGGGGTGGCTGGCCGGAAACCTTCGCCGACGTGAGCGCCGGCATAGATCTCCTGGCGACGGCGGCCGACGAACACAGCCTCGATCTGGGCACGACGACGGCGCTTGGCCATTCGGCCGGCGGCCACCTCGCGGTATGGGCCGCCGGGCGGTCAACGCTGCCCGACGGGGCTCCCGGCGCCGGAACGCCCCTGGTGCCGCTGACCGGCGTCGTGAGCCAGTCGGGTGTGCTGAATCTGGCAGCAGCCCATGAACAGGGGCTGGGAGACGGTGCCGTGCTGAACCTGCTGGGCGTGGGCCCGGCCGAGGATCCCGTTCGGTACCGGTTGGCTGACCCGATGACAGCGATCCCGCTGCCCATTCCGGTGCTAGCTTTGCACGGTGAGGACGACTCAACGGTGCCGCTCAGCCAATCGGACAGTTATGTGACGACGGCGGCGGCCGCAGGTGCGGCTGCTGAGTTGATCATGATCCCCGGCGACCACTCCGCGATGATCACCCCGGGGACCGAAGCCTGGGTGCGGGTGGTGCAGGCGGTAGATCGGCTGATGGCGGTCTAGCCGATTTGGGGGAGGCTCCCGCGAGGACCGCAACGAATTACTGTTGATCCTGGTTCGGAGATACCGTATTCGGACAGACTGAAAGGCACCATCAATGAGTGGCAACACCATCCCTGTGCTCGAAATTGGAGGCACCCACCTCACGGCCGCGGTGGTGGAATCCGGAACGTGGGTTATCGACCGGGACTCCCTGGCTCGGGTCGACCTGCAGGCCCAGGGGACCGCCGAGAGCCTGGTCGAGGAGATTGGTGCTGCTGCCGACGCGCTGCGGGGCGAGCCGGGAGCGACCTGGTCGGTAGCTATTCCCGGCCCCTTCGACTACAACCAGGGCATTGGCCGTTTCGAGCATGTGGGAAAGTTCGACAGCCTGAACGGCTTCGATCTCGGTGAAGCGCTGATGAAGCGGATTAAACCGACCCCCGGCACGATCCATTTCCTCAACGACGCCGACGCGTTCGGCATCGGGGAATACGCCCTCGGGGCGGCTCGGGGGAATGAGCGGGCCATCTGCATCACGCTGGGCACCGGCGTCGGCTCCACCTTCCTGATCAACGGGCAGCCGGTCAGCACCGGGCCGGCGGTCTCACCGGATGGGAGCATCCACCACGAGGTCTATCAGGGCCGACCCCTAGAAAACACCGTGTCCCGACGCGCCATCCGCGCGGCCTACTCCGACGCGGCCGGTCTGAGCCCGGACTCCGGTCCCGACGTCCACACCATTGCTGAACTCAGCCGGGCCGGTGACGAAACTGCACGACTCGTGCTGGACCGAGCTTTCGGAGCTCTGGGCGAGACTCTCGCAATCGTGATCAGCCGGTTCGACGCGGGGATCCTGGTGATCGGCGGGTCCATGTCCAGGTCCTGGGATCTGGTTGAACCGGCAATTCGCGCGGGAATGGCTCTTGCCGACCCGCGGCTCG
>NZ_ASZW01000246.1:0-26972 GCF_000468215.1 Arthrobacter sp. CAL618
CCAGCCGTAACAGGCTGACGGCCTAAACCGGGTTACTCCGCCGGGATTTCTGCGTCAGGGGTTTCTTCCAGGTAGGTAGCCTGCCAGGCGCCGTCTGAATAGACAATTGTCGCTGAGTAGATGGTGCCGGCCGGGTCGAACGGGCGGGTCTCCTGGACCTCACCCGATTCGCCGAACGAAGTGTAGGCGTCAGGGTTGACGGTGATCAGGGCGTCAACCTCGACCTCCTCGGCTACCTCGTCCGCTGGGGTGGTGACGATGATCTGCTTGACCTTCGGCTGTCCGCCGAGAACCCAGCCGCCGTCCTCGTACATGGCCGCGAATTCCTCAGCCTCTTCGGTTGCTGCTTCGGCACCATCGAAGGTGGCGAGCAGCTGCTCGGTTTCACCGGTCCGCTGGTTGTAGGACTTCAGCTCGAAGACGTGATGCAGGAAGGCTCGTGCGCCTTCGGGGCTGGCCTCGGCCATGAGGTCGTTGGTCTCCGGAGCCTGGATGTTCTGCGCGGGTGCCGTGGAGCTCGCCGGCGTGGGAGCGGCGGCCTCGGAAGGGGCCGCAGGCTCTGATGCCTCGCCACAGGCGGTCAGCGAGGCGAGTGCGATGACGGCGATGGCCGCCGCGTTCTTGATTTTCATGGTTTCCCCAACAACTAGTACGTGGTTAGCGCCGCGGATAGCGGCAATCCCGCACCATCCTAGCCGTAGCCTTAGGCAACTAGCGGATTATTCCGGCGAGTGTGCGTGAGATCACCTAGGCTCGAGGGTCAGCCGGGGTCCTCGATCCCGTTGTCCCCACAAGGGTCTTTCCGCTGCCCGGGATGCTAACT
This sequence comes from Arthrobacter sp. CAL618, assembly GCF_000468215.1. Taxonomy (NCBI): domain Bacteria; kingdom Bacillati; phylum Actinomycetota; class Actinomycetes; order Micrococcales; family Micrococcaceae; genus Arthrobacter; species Arthrobacter sp. CAL618. Next base: position 824 of record NZ_ASZW01000246.1, read on the forward strand.
TATTAGCGTGCTCACAGTGATCGGGGAAACCCTCATAGACGAAGTCATCAGCGATGTCTCCTCGCCACGCGCCCATGTTGGCGGCAGCCCCATGAATGTGGCTGTGGGCCTGGCCCGGCTGGGGCACCCCTGCCGGTTCATCGGGCGTTGGGGCGACGACCAGTACGGCCGGATGATCCATGAACACCTTCACAGCAACTCGGTGCTGACCCCGATCGGGCCAGATGGGCACCCCACCAGCATTGCAACGGCACGCCTGGACCCTGCCGGTGGTGCCTCCTACACGTTTCAGCTCGTCTGGGACCTGCCCACCGTCCGTGAGCAGATGGACCTGATCCTCGACGGCACCACACTGCTGCACACCGGCTCGATTGCCACCATGCTTGAGCCGGGAGCGGCCGAAGTGCTCGCCGTCGTCCAGCGGGCTCACCCATTGGCCACCATTTCCTATGACCCCAACTGCCGTCCCAGTATCGTCACCGATGTCGATTACGCCCGCGCGCAGGCCGAGAAATTCGTTGCCCTCGCCGACGTGGTGAAGGCCTCCGACGAGGATCTTCAATGGCTCTACCCGGGCCAGGACGTCTTCGAGACTGCACGGCTGTGGCTGGCTAAAGGGCCGGCCATGGTGGTGGTGACGCGTGGTTCCCTCGGTCCGTGGGCCGTCGTCGAACGCGGTGAAACGTCGGTGCCCGCGCCGGCCACCCAGGTGGTGGACACGGTGGGGGCGGGGGATTCCTTCATGTCGGCGCTCCTGGGCTCGCTGGCGGACCGCGGGCTCGTTGGGGCCCAGCTGCGGAATGACCTACGCCACATCTCCGTTGAACAGGTGGAAGCGGTCCTTGCCTACGCGGCAAAGGCGGCGGCAGTGACCGTTTCCCGTGCTGGCGCGAATCCACCGGTGCGCAGCGAGCTAGTAGCAGACCCCAAGTGAACCAGGAGCAGTAATGACCCGCGATCCGTACGCAGACCTGCCAGCAGTCCCCGCATTCGCCCTCACCAGCACTGACATTGAACACAACCAGCCGCTGGATGCGAGGCATGCGTCAGGAGTCATGGGGATCGATGGCGGGAAGGACCTGTCACCGCAGCTGTCCTGGAGCGGGTTCCCGGAGGGCACCAAAAGCTTTGCCGTGACGGTCTACGATCCGGATGCCCCAACCGCCAGTGGCTTCTGGCACTGGGCGGTCTTCAACCTCCCCGTGAGTACCACTTCCTTGCCTACTGGTGCCGGAGTCGAGGGGAGCACCGACCTGCCGGAAGGCACCATCCAGTTGAAGAACGACGGCGGCTTCAGCGGCTTCATCGGCGCTGCCCCACCGGCCGGTCATGGACCGCACCACTACCACGTTGTAGTGCATGCAGTAGACGTGGAAACCCTCGAGGTGCCCGCGGAAGGCAGCAACGCCTACCTCGGGTTCAACCTGTTCTCGCATACCCTTGGGCGGGCCCGCCTGATCGCCACCTTCGAGCAGTAGATCCCGCCCAACCAGCTTCCTCTCGATGCCCCGGACGCGTGTCACGCACCGGGGCATCGGCCTGCTCCGGGCAGGTACGCTTAAACTCACCTGCTCACTGAAGGAGTACCCGCATGCGCCTGGTCGCCAGCGACATGGACGGAACTATTGTCGGTCACGACGGCAAGATCAGTCCCCGCACCGTCGAAGCGTTTCAGAGGTGCCTGGATGCTGGTGTCGAGGTGGTGTTTGTAACGGGCCGGCCGCCTCGCTGGCTGGACCCGCTGCGTGAACAGCTGGGTCACCGTGGCACGGTCATCTGTTCCAACGGGGCCGTGACCTACAACCTGGATGATGAACGGGTGCTGAGCGCCCACCTGCTCGAGCACAGCAACATTCTGGCGGCTCGCGAAATCATCCTGGACCTCTATCCCGCGGCCGCTTTCGCCGCCGAGACCGTCACCGGATTCCACATCGAGCATGGGTTCGCCGAGGAGGGTTCGGTTGAACTACTCGCCGGCGCAGTCGCCATGCCCCTTGCGGATTCGCTCGCAGGTCAGGGCGTCATCAAGTTCCTGGCCCGTGAACGCGAGGTTTTGCCCGACAATTTCCTCAACCGGGTCCGCCCGGCGGTGGCCCATCTGGTGACTGCCACCCATTCTGCGCCCAGCGTTGCCCTCCTGGAGATGTCGATGCCTGGCATCAATAAGTCGGTAACCCTCGCCGAGTTCGCGGCCAGCCGGGGTATCAGCCAGGCCGACGTCGTCGCCTTCGGGGACATGCCCAACGACGTGCAGATGCTCAGTTGGGCCGGCACCGGCTACGCAATGGCGTCGGGGCACCCGGAAGCTATTGCCGCGGCGGATCAGCAGGCGCCAGCGTTTGAGGAGGACGGGGTGGCGCAGATTCTTGAGGAACGCCTCGCCGCGCTGAGGGCCTCCTTCTAGGCATGTTGCCGTACCTGCGAAACATCGGACTGGACGGGGAGCAACGGCCGCTCGCCCTGTCGCATCGCGGCTTTTCGCTCGACGGGCTGGAAAATTCGATGGTCGCTTTCGAGGCGGCAGCCGAACTGGGTTTCGGCTATTTGGAGATAGATATCCGCACCACCCGCGATGGAGTGGTCATGGTCTTTCACGATGAACTCCTGGACCGGGTTTGTGACGCATCGGGGCCAATAGCGGACCGGTCGTTGGAGGAGTTGCGGACCGTCCACATTCAGGGCACCGAACCGATCCCCACGCTCGAAGAGGTGCTGACCCGGTGGCCGGCGATGAAGTTGAATATCGACATCAAGGACGACGCCTCGGTGGAGCCTTTCGCTGACGTAGTTGAACGCCTGGGCGCGCATGACCGGGTGTTGGTTGCCTCCTTCTCGGACCGGCGGCGCCTGCGGGTCCTGAAGCGGTTGTCGCGACCGGTGGCGTCTTCGGCCGGTCAGGCGTATTCAGCGCTGCTTTGGTTGCTGAGTCCGCTGGGTCAGACCCGGCGCCTTGCCCGGATGCTCCGGGTCGATTGCCTGCAGGTTCCGGTCCGGCACGTCGGAGTGACAGTGGTGACCGAGCGCTTTGTCCAACGCTGCAGGCGGGCAGGGCTGCCGCTTCACGTCTGGACCGTCAACGACCCAGAAGCGATGGAACGGCTGCTCACCCTGGGTGGTGGCGTGGACGGTCTGGTATCCGACCGTGCAGACCGGTTGGCTGGGGTCATGCACCGCAGAGGGTACTGGCCCCAATAATCCCGTCCACCTCCCTCCACGGCCAGAAAAGTGCTTCGCCTGCAGATTAGTTGCTGCTCAACGACTAACCTGCGGGTGCGGCACTTTTTCGGCCGAGGTGGCTTCGGTCCACAGGTGAAACAGGGCATACGCCCGGTACGGCCGCCACCGTTCAGACTGGATGTCGGCTTCCTTGATGCTGGGGTTGCCCATGGCACGGCGCAACACCAGATCCCCCGGGGTGAAGGCATCCCGATCCCCGAGTACTCGCACCATCAGGTAGTCTGCCGACCATGGCCCGATCCCCGGGATGGCCAGGAGCTCCTGCCGGATGTCGGTGGGGTCGCCGTGGAGGATCAGCCCGTCGCAGAAGGCCCGGGCAACGTGCTGCACGGTGGCTCCGCGGGTTCGGGTCACGCCCACCGCACTGCGAAGCTGCTCCGGCGGCGCGGAGGCAAGCGCCTCGGGGGTGGGGAAGACGGTGAGGCCGGCCGCCCCGGGTGTTCCGTACGCAGCGGCCAACCGCCCGCCAAACGTGCCAGCGGCCGCCACCGAGACCTGCTGGCCAAGGACTGTCATGATCGCTGCTTCGAACGGTTCGGGATAGCCCACGGCACGCAGCCCGGGGCGGTGCCGGACCAGCGGACCCAGCAGGGCGTCGTCGTCGAACGCTGCTGCCACCGCCGTGAGATCGGTGTCCAGATCGAGCCAGCGCCGGATGGTTGCGGTGAGGCCGGGGACCTGGCTCAACGGCGCAGAAGTGCTCACTTCAACCCCGGACGAACCAACGGTGAGGGTGACAGCGTGGTGCCCGCTGGCGGTACTGAGGAGCCGGGTGTGTGAGCTGCCGGAGCGATCCGGAACCTCACAACCCGGGATGAAGTGGTTCGCGAGCAGGGCAACCATGGGTACGGTCTCGATTGACCCGTTGGCTGCGAGAAAGACGCTGTTCACCTACCGCAGCACCGGATCCGTCAGGGTTCGCAGGTACTCGAGGGCGTGTGGGCCGTACTCGCTCATTGCCGAATCGTCGGCGTGGATGAGGAGGCGCAACCACGATCCATACCGGTGCAGCCGCGCCAGTTGGAGTGCCGGTTCGACGGCGAGACGTAGCTCCGCGAGGGGGGCGTAATCGGTCCAACACTCAAGGTAGGCGCTGATGACGCAGCGGATCCGGGCATCGTCAACAGTTGTCTCCCACTGTTCCTGCATTACGGTCAACGGAACGTAGAGCGAACTGAACGGGTGGGCCCAGTAGGAGTCGCCGAAGTCGAAGAATCGTAGTGGCGCTGTGGTGGTGCCCGGGATGAAGGCGTTCCCTGAGTGCAGGTCGTTGTGTTCCAGGCTCAGGGGGACACCAGAGGCCAGGACCGCGGCAGCGGCTTCCTCCAGCGCCGGAATGCTGAGGTAGACCCCGTCGGCGGCCTGCGGCGAAAGATGCAACGGATGCTCGGGGGGCAGGCCGGTGTGGAGGAGCAGCTGGTTGCTGGCGAAATTTCCGGCGATCGCGGGGTCCATGCTCACTAGTCCGGCGGCGGCCAGCGGCATTTTATGGGGAATGAGTTGTTTTTGAAGGTCGGCGAAGTCCATCACCACCCGAACCCATAACTGGTAGTCAGTCGATTTTAGTGAGGCAAGGGTCTTTCCATGGTCAGGAGTGAGCATCCAGCCCTTGGCCGGCTCTATCGCCAGGGGAGTCACCACATGGTCCGGCACCAATTCGGACATGCACGCCACGAGGGCCGCCTCGGTGAACTGACCGGGGTTGTTCGCTTTGAACCAGAGCCGCCCGTGATTGGTGGGGACCGTCAGCTGGGTGGACCAAAACCGGATACGGGCCGGCTCCAGGGGGCCGGTCTGTGACAGGTTGCAACTGTCCAGCACCTGCGTGATCCACTGCTGGACCTGGTCCCGCCAATCGGGGGACGCCCAGACCTTTTGCAGATCCATCAGGACTCCGTCGGCTCGGCTGAATGAAGTCCGCCCGGCCGGTCCGTTTCCGTAGCGGTGATCAGCCGGTAGTACCCAGTGTGATTTCCCCTGCGCACGCCGCCCGACAGCCCGATCCTCAACATCACACCAGTTTAGGCACTACCAGGAGGGCGGGGCTCACCCAGGGCCTGCGTGGGGTGTGGGGTCAGGCGAAGGTGTCCAGCCAGTCGACGGCTGCGTCCTCGGAGGTGAAGAACTGCGCTGGGTGAGCGGCGTTATCGGCGAAGGCGGCGACTACCCGGTCAACGGGATCCTCGCCGAGCAGAGCGATGGCGGTAATGCCCTGCTCGGTGCAGATGGCCCGGCGGGCGGCGTTGGTGAACGTCACAGCTGTCATTCTCATCAGGATCCGCCGGGATCCGGGGTTGAGGAGCGATGCATCGAGAGTGGCCCGCGCGTCGTCGACAGAGACCACCGTTGACGGTCGCCACCAGACGTGCAGGATGCCGTCTTCCCGCAGGGTCAAACGTTGGGTTTCGCCGGCATCCGGGTGGCGTTCAGTAGTAGTGGTGATGCATGAAGTGTTCATGATGTGTCCTGAAGTCTCAGCAGATCCATTTAACTCAGTAGCAAGCGTCAATGGGGTACTTCGTCGTCCACGACAGTTTGGATGTGTCCGACAGCTCACCAAAAGACGTCCGCAGCCCTTCGATGCTGCTCCTGCGCGGGCGGAGCCTTCGGGTGAAGGACGACTTGTTTGCCTTCCTAGCGTGCGGTGGAAAGTAGCCCAGCCAGTTCCTGCTGCAGCTCGGGGAAACGCTGGTACCCGTCGGCGGACCCGAAATGGCCACCGCCGGGGATGGTGATGAGCGTTGCGTGCAGCCTGGCCGCGAGCCGGGCAGTGGCGGCAGGATGAACCACTGTGTCGTTGTCTGACCTGATCACTGTGCAACGGGAGACCACTAGTTCGTCGACGAAACCGTTGTCGGCGGTGAAGGGATCGAGGAGCGGAAGTGAAGCGACGGGTTCGGCGAACCCTGCGACCAGGATCAGCCCCCTGAGAGACCACCCCGGCTCCAGCGACGCCAGATAGCGAAGGGCGGTAATGCAGCCGAGACTGTGCGCAACGATCACCGTGTCCCCGGTGGGACGGCCGATGGCGCAGTGCAGTTCGGCAGTCCAACCGCTCTCCACAGGTTCATTCGGGGTCGGTAGTTCGAGCACCGTCACGCTGTCCTGTGCCGTGGTGAAGCGGGACTTCAACCAGGGAAACCAGTGCTCGCCGGGGGACGCCTGGTATCCATGAACCACGAAGATCTTCATCCGGCTCAGCCCAGCTTCGAAGGCCGGGACCCTTTGTCGGAGGCGTCGACGGCGTCGGGCCCGGTGAGATGTTCGCTGCCCCGCCAGCGGGCGAGCCCGTTCATCACGTGGTAGATCGCGAGTGTCGCTGCGGTACCCAGGGCAATGCCTTCGAAGGTGAGCTCCCCAATGGTCCAGGTGAAGTTGGCGATGCCCACCACCAGGGCAACCCCTGCGGTGGATAGGTTGATGGGGTTGGAGAAGTTGACCTGGTTCTGTACCCAAATCCGCACCCCGAGAATGCCGATCATGCCGTAGAGCACCACTCCTGCGCCCCCAATGACCCCGGCCGGGACAGTGGCGATCAGGGCGCCGAACTTCGGGAACAGGCTCAGCAGGATTGCGACAATGCCTGCCACCCAGTAGGCGGCCGTGGAGTACACGCGGGATGCCGCCATCACACCAATGTTTTCTGCATACGTGGTGGTTCCGGAGCCACCGCCGGACCCGGCGAGCATGGTGGCGAGGCCATCGGCCATCAGCGCGCGCCCGGTGACGGGGTCAAGGTCGCGGCCGGTCATTGCCGCCACCGATTTCACGTGGCCGATGTTTTCGGCGACGAGAACCAGCACCACCGGGATGAAAAGACCCACCACTGAGAGGTGGAACTCGGGGGTCTGGAATGGGGGGAGACCAATCCAGGCGGCGTCGCCGATCGCAGCGAAGTCCACCTCACCGCGCAGCATGGCGACAACGTACCCGGCCAGGACACCCACCAGGATGGACAATCGCCCGAGGATGCCCTTGAACAGGACCGTTACCAGCAGGATGACCACCACGGTGATCAGGGCGGTGAGGGGAGCCTGCTCAAAGCTGGCCTTGGCCGTGGGTGCGAGGTTCAGTCCGATCAGCGCGACGATCGCGCCGGTAACGATTGGTGGCATCACCACCTGAATCCAGCGGGAACCAGCCTTGTGCACAATGGCGCCAATGATCGCCAGCACCGCACCGGCCATGATGATGCCGCCAAGCGCCCCAGCGGGACCGTGCTGGCTTTGGGCGGCGGCGATCGGCGCGATGAACGCGAAGCTTGACCCGAGGTAGCTCGGTACCTTCCCCGCGGTAATGATCAGGAAGAGGATGGTGCCAATGCCCGAGAACAGGAGGGTGGTTGCCGGGGGGAACCCGGTAATCAGGGGGACCAGGAACGTGGCGCCGAACATGGCGACGACGTGCTGGGCGCCAATACCGATCGTCCGCGGCCAGCTCAGCCGCTCATCAGGGGCAACGAACTGCCCCGGCAGGACGTTCTTCCCGTCGCCGTGAACTGTCCAAGCGGTACCGAACCTGCTCATGGCTGTGCCTTCCAAAGATGTGGGGTGATCTGTCGGAAATCTTACCGTCCGGCGCGGGATGTTACGTTGCACTCATGTCATTCACAGTCGAAGGCCAAACAGTCCTCATCACCGGTGCCGCCAGCGGGATGGGTCGGCTGTACGCGGAACGCGCTGTCAGGGAGGGGGCAGCAGCCGTGGTGCTCTGGGATGTGGACGCCGAGGCCCTCGGTGGGGCCGCCGATTTCCTGAGCGGTGCCGGCTCCTCGGTGCACAGCTACGTGGTTGATCTCGCGTCCCTGGAGGAGATCACGACGGCGGCCGCCGTGCGGAACGACGTCGGGGTCCCGACCGTGCTGGTCAATAATGCCGGCATCGTGCGCGGGAAGTACTTCTGGGAGCACGACCAAGCGGCCGACATCGCTCTGGTGATGAACATCAACACGCTCGCGCTCATGCATCTGACCCGGGAATTCCTGCCGGACCTCATCGCGGCGGGAAACCAGGCACGCATCCTGAACGTCGCGTCAGCGTCCGGCACCCTGTCGGTGCCCCGTATGAGCGTGTACACCGCCTCGAAGTGGGCAGTCATCGGATGGAGCGACTCGCTGCGCCTCGAGCTGCGCGAAGCCGGGCACAACCACATCAAGGTCACCACCCTGATTCCCAGTTACATCAAGACCGGCATGTTCGAAGGTGCCCGAGGGCCACTGTTCACGCCGCTGATGGACCCGGCAGACGTTGTCGATAAGGCCTGGCGGGCGATGCTGGTGGGGCGTGCCCGCCTTCAGCTGCCCTGGTCGGTGGCCCTGGGCAGCGCGCTGCGTGGGCTTCTTCCCCAGCCGGTCTGGGATGTGGTGGCTGGCCGGGTTTTCAAGGTGTACAGCTCCATGGAGCACTTCACGGGCCGCGCCAGCTGAGCTGCCACCCACCAGAAGACCGCCACCCGTTAAAAAATGTCCCAGCCAGCGATCCGCTGGCCGTTCTGTCAAGAAGGAACCCTAGATGACCAGTAGTCCAACACTAATTGCGGGCGGCTCCGGTGCTCAGGATGGTGCCGTCGCTGAGGGAACGACCGCGGCGGACCGCCTGCGCCGCACCTTCGATGACGGGATCACACGGCCACTCGCGTGGCGCCGAGCCCAATTGCAGGGCCTGGTGCGGATGTTCGCCGAACGGGAACAGGACTTCGCCGACGCGTTGCAGACAGATCTGGGCAAGAGCCGTCTCGAGGGACTGGTTTCTGAGCTCTCGCTGGTCCGGGCGGAGGCCGAGTTTGCTCTCAGGCATCTGGCGGAGTGGACCAGCGTCGAAAGGGTACGGGTCCCGATCGGCCTGGCGCCGGCGTCGGCCCACCGGGAGCCTCAGCCCCTGGGAGTGGTGCTGATCATCGGGCCCTGGAACTATCCGGTGCAGTTGCTGCTGTCGCCCCTGGTTGGTGCGCTCGCCGCCGGGAACTGCGCGGTCCTGAAGCCGAGCGAACTAGCGCCCGCCACCTCGGCTGTGATCGCTGACCTCCTGCCTCGATATCTCGACGGCGCGGCCGTGGAGGTGGTGGAAGGCGGACCCGAGGTGAGCACCGAGTTGCTCACCCAGAAGTACGATTCCATCTTCTTCACCGGAGGTGCACGCGTGGGGAGGATCGTCGCCAAAGCCGCTGCTGAGCAGCTCACCCCTGTCACCCTCGAGCTGGGAGGCAAGTCCCCCGCCGTCGTGATGGACGGAGACCTTCGCGCCGTGGCCCGGCGTCTGATCTTCGGTAAATTCCTTAACGCCGGGCAGACCTGCGTCGCTCCCGATTACGTGCTCGTGAAGGCGGGGCTGGAATCACAACTCCTGAAGCAGCTGAAACGGGCGCTCGCCGAGTTTTACGGCAGCGATCCCAGCCAGAGCAGTGACTATGGCCGGATTATCAACGAAACCCACTTCGATCGTCTGGTGGGGCTCCTGGATAGCGGCCGCATCTACGCTGGCGGCTCGCACGACCGGGCCACCCGATACCTCGAACCCACACTGTTGACCGAGGTGCAGCCGGACTCGCCGGTCATGCACGACGAGATCTTCGGACCAATCCTGCCCATCCTGACCGTGAGCGGGATGGATGAAGCGGTGGAATTCATCGCCGCCCGGCCCGCCCCTCTCGCTGCCTACCTGTTCAGCAGGAGCAGCGCGGTGCAGCAGAGCTTCGAAGCCCGGGTCCGAGCCGGCGGGATCGGCCACAACGCCTGCAACCTGCACCTGACGGTTCCCGGACTGCCTTTTGGAGGCGTCGGTGACAGCGGGACGGGCGCCTACCACGGGCGCTATTCCTTCGACACTTTCAGCCAGCTGCGGGGAGTGCTCTCCAAAGGGACCGGCATCGACACCCTGCGCCTCGCCTACCCTCCTTACAGCGGTCTGAAGAAGTGGCTCTTGCGCCGGCTCCTCTGACCACCCCCGAGGGTTACCCGATCACCCCGTCCACCAGTGCTTTCGCTTCGTCCTGGACCTGCTTGAGGTGGTCGGCACCCTTGAAGGACTCGGCGTAAATCTTGTACACGTCCTCCGTACCCGAGGGGCGTGCAGCGAACCAGGCGTTCTCGGTGGTGACCTTCAACCCACCGATTGGAGCCCCATTGCCCGGTGCTTCCGTGAGCCGGGCCGTGATGGTCTCGCCGGCCAGGGTGGTGGCTGAGACATCCGTCGGCGAAAGCTTCCCCAACGCCGCCTTCTGGTCCCGTGTCGCTGCCGCGTCGATCCGCGCGTACACCGGTGACCCGAACCGGTCGGTCAGGCTGGCGTAGTGCTGCGACGGGGTGCGACCGCTGACCGCAGTGATTTCCGAGGCTAGCAGGGCCAGCAGGATGCCGTCCTTGTCTGTGGTCCAGGTGGTGCCGTCGTGACGCAGGAAGGAGGCCCCCGCGGATTCCTCACCACCGAAAGCCAGGCCACCGGACAGCAGGCCCGGTACAAACCATTTGAAGCCCACCGGAACCTCTTCGAGCGTTCGGCCCAGATCCGCTGCCACCCGGTCAATGATCGACGAGGACACGAGGGTCTTCCCGACGACGGCGTCTTGCCGCCACTGCGGCCGATTCCGGTAGAGGTAATCGATGGCGACGGCGAGGTAGTGGTTGGGGTTCATCAGGCCCGCATCCGGGGTGACGATACCGTGCCGGTCCGCATCGGCGTCGTTACCGGTAGAGATATCAAACTCGGAGGACCGGGCAATCAATGAGGCCATGGCCGACGGCGAGGAGCAGTCCATCCGGATCTTCTCATCCCAGTCCAGGGTCATGAACGCCCACTGCGGGTCAACTGACGGGTTGACGACTGTCAGGTTCAGGTTGTGGGTCTCACCGATGGCACCCCAGTAATCTACTGCTGCGCCCCCCATGGGATCCGCACCGATGTGCAGACCGGATGCCCGGATGGCGTCGAGATTGAGGACGCTGGGCAGGTCCTCAACATAGTGCTGCAGGAAATCGTAGGTTCCGATGCCCTCTGCCTGCAGCGCCTGGCTGGCGGGCACCCGTCGGACCTCCCGCAGGCCGCCCTCCATCAGGGTGTTGGCTCGATCGGCGATCCAGTTGGTGGCGTCGGAGTCGGCGGGTCCCCCGTGCGGTGGGTTGTATTTGAAACCGCCGTCACCGGGAGGGTTGTGCGAAGGGGTGATGACGATGCCGTCTGCCTGGTCTGCGCCGCGCGAGTTGTAGGCGAGGATGGCGTGCGATACGGCCGGGGTGGGGGTGAAGGCGCCACGGGCATCCACACGGACCGTTACATTGTTGGCGGCAAGCACCTCCAGCGCCGTCTGCTGGGCGGGATCCGAAAGCGCGTGAGTGTCCTTGCCCATGAAAAGGGGACCGGTGATGCCCTGCCCGGCCCGGTATTCAACGATCGCCTGGGTGATCGCTGCAATGTGTCCTTCGTTGAAGGACGCCTTGAGTGAGGAGCCGCGATGTCCCGACGTGCCAAACGCCACTCGTTGTGCCGGGTCGCTGAGATCGGGAACGACGTCGAAATACGCGTCCAGAAGGGAAGTAATGTCGACGAGATCGCTGGGTAGGGCGACTGTGCCCGCTCGGTTTGCCATTGCTACAGCATGCCAAAGAACCGGGACGAATACAGCCCCGGACGCTAATTGTGGCGGAGTGTGCCGCGTAGGCCGTGCAGCAGCACAACAGAATCAGGGTTTGAGGGCGTGGATTCGTTCAATCGAGCCGGCCTTAAGACGCTCGACTTCGACGACGGTGAACCCAGCAGCCTCCACCAGGGGCAACTGTCGGCGCGTGAAGTACTCACCCGCCATGCGGACTGTGGCCCGCTCCAACAGCCATTGCATCGCGTATACCGGTGGCCAGCTGCTCGCCACGTGATCCAGAAGGAGCAGGCGTCCGCCGGGCACCAGCACCCGCTTGGCTTCTCCGATGGCTGAGGCTGGGTTGGGTATCCCACACAGCGACAGCCCGCAGAGAACGGTATCGAACGAGCTGTCCGCGAAGGGAAGGTCTTCGGCGTTGCCTACCCTCAAATCCATCGGGCGGCCCAGACGGGATGCCCGTCCGGCGGCAATGCTCAGCATCGCCGGGCTGAGATCGATCCCGCTGACCTGCGAGTCGACCGGGAGATGGGGCAGATTCAGCCCGGTGCCGACCGCCACTTCAAGGACGCGCCCGGTTGCCCGGGCCCCCAGCCATTCCCGGCCACCGCCAAACTAGAACCGATCCAGGAATGCGATCTGCCGGTCATAGCTCGCAGCGTTCTGCTCCCAGGCCCGCAAAACCCTGGCCGTCTGGTCTTCTGCTGGGGTCATCGTGGTCTCCTCCAAGTGATAAGTTCGCTGTGTACTTAGCCAAATACAGGAAAGGTGCCATCCCATGAGTGAACAGATTGACAAGGAACGCGACGACGCGGCGGAGTCGGTCGGCGGGTCCGACAAGATCGATGCTGGCGGCTACGGTGGTCCCGGCCCGGCAAGTGAACTTCCCGAGGGTAAGGAAGTCGAAAGCGAGGATAACCGGGAGAACGACGACGACTCCTGATCCACGGGGTTGATCCCGGCGGCTGCCGCTAGACCCGGATTTCGCGTTTAAGGATCTTGCCGGTCGGGCCCTTGGGGAGGGCCTCCACCAGCAGGACTCGCCGAGGGTACTTGTAGGCCGCGACGCGTTCCTTGGTGAATTCGAGTATTTCGGAGCTCAGGCGCTCGCGGGCGGCGTCGTCCGCCGGTTCCGCTTCGGCTCTGATGCCGACAACGGCCACGATCTCCTCGCCCTGCAGCTCATCAGGAACACCAATAACTGCTGCTTCGGCGACTGCCGGGTGCTCGTAGAGAACTTCTTCGATCTCGCGTGGGTACACGTTGTACCCGCCACGCAGGATGATGTCCTTTTTGCGGTCCACGATGAAAATGGCTCCGTCCTCGTCAAATCTGGCAAGATCGCCGGTCCGGAACCAGCCGTCGGGGATAGCGGCGGCGGTGGCGTCGTCGTTGTTCCAGTAGCCCTTCATGACGCAGTGGCCGCTGACTGACAACTCGCCCACCTCGCCGGTAGGCACCTCCGCGCCGTCGGCGTCGAGCATCCGTACCTGGACGCCGTCGACCGGGGTCCCGATCGAGCCCGGTTTCCGTACTGTCCCGCGTCGGTTGAAGCTTACGATCGGCGATGTCTCCGACAAGCCGTATCCTTCCAGCAGCTCGGCACTGAAAACCCGCTCAAATTCGTGGAGCACCTCCACGGGCAATGCGGACCCTCCCGAAACCGCCACGCGCAGCGACGACAGGTCGGTCTCCGCGACCGAGGGGTGCCGCAGCATCGCGATGTACATGGTGGGCACCCCTTCGAAGATGGTTACCGAGTCGCGGGCGATAATCTCAAGGGCCTTACCTGGTTCAAACCTGGGTAGGAGGGTCACGGTCGCGCCGGTCAGTACTGATGCGTTCAAGGCGCAGGTCTGCCCAAAAATGTGGAAGAACGGCAGCCCCCCAAACAGCACATCCCCGGTGGCGATTCCCATCAGGTCCCGTGATATCTCAGCGTTTCGGCGCAGGTTGACGTGCGTCAGGGCGGCGCCTTTTGGCCGTCCGGTCGTTCCAGAGGTGTAGAGCAACACCGCGGTGTCCTCGTCATCGACCTCGACCACCTGCGGTGCTGGTTCAGTAGTTGAGAGCTGCTGCATGAAGGCGCCCGAATCGACAGCGATTACCTCGAGAGTTGTTCCCTGCGCCGCGCTGGCCGCAATCTGTCCGACCGCCGACTCAGCCTCCGATGCCACCCCCTCCCACGCGAAGACCAGGCGTGCCCCAGAATCGTCCAGATGATAGGCAATTTCCCGGGCTTTCAGCAGGGGGTTGAGGGGAACCACCACCGCACCGAACCGCAGAACGCCGTAATAGATAAATGCCATCTGCGGAATATTCGGCATGATCAGGGCTATCCGGTCGCCGGCTTGCACGTCTTTCTGTGCAAGCAGCCCTGCAACCCGTTGGCTCCACTGATCGAGCGCCGAGAAGGTGAGCTCGACGTCGTCGAGCTTGATCGCTACCGCCTCCGGGTGCTCGTGGGCAGTGGAAGTGAGGTTGTTGGCGAGGTTAGGCACGCGATCTCCTTTGATCAGGCTAGTTACTGATGAGTAACAGTCTGTTTCATGGAGTCGGGCTGCGCAATGGGGGCCGGGTCAGCGGGACGCCACAGGCGCCCACCAAATGCAGGTGGACGCCTGTGAAGAGTGGAGAGATTAGCGCACGCCCATCATCAGCTTCTTGATGGCTGGGGTGCCAACAACCAGCACTCCGCCGATTACTATCACCGAAATGCCAAGCACCGAGAAGTAGGTGCCCTCAGTTGATGGATCGTAGCGGCTCGCCAGAATGCCGGACAGCGTTGTCCCGAGGGAGATCGAGAGGAAGTTCAACGCAACCATCTGGGTCCTAAAGACTTCCGGCGCCAATTTGGTGGCCACCGACAGGCCGATGGGGGAGATCAACAGTTCGGAAATTGTGAAGACCAGCAAAGTGATTGCCATGGCGACTAGCGGGGTTGTGTTCGCGCCGCCGCCAGCGAACGGCAGGAACATCAGGTACGCGAGGCCGATCCCGATCAATCCGAAGGCAAACTTCAGGGGAGATGATGGCTGTCGGTCGCCCAACTTGGTCCACATTGCCGCGAAGATGCCGGCAAGCACGATGACGTATACCGGCACAAAGGAAACAATCCACTCAGGCAGAATCTCCAGGCCGAAGAAGTTCCGATTCAGCCTTTCCTCGGAATAGACGATGATCAGGGTGAACAGCTGCTGGTAGAGGGCCCAGAATGCGGCACTGGCAATAAACAGCGGAATGAAAGCCATGGTCTGCTTTCGCTCCGGAGCGGAAACCTTCGAGCTCGTCAGGATGACAGTGAAGTAGCCTGCTGCCGCGAGGATGGCCGCCCATGCCATTACCTGGGCCAGGTTGTCGGTACTGATCAAGCCGCTGAGGAAGGCGACAGTGACCACAGCAACGGCAGCGAATGCGATAGCGATCCACCGGAGGTATTGGGACCGGGGAAGGGGGTTCTCGATGACGTGCGCGTCGGCGGAGAAATGCTTCCGGACGATCGAGTATTGCACCAAGCCGATTGCCATGCCTATCGCTGCGGCTCCGAACCCGATGTGGAATCCTGCGGTATCACGCAACCACCCCGTGAGGAGTGGGCCAAACAGGGCGCCGAGGTTGATGCCCATGTAGAAGATGGAGAATCCAGCATCGCGTCGCTGGTCCTTCTTGCTGTACAGGGTGCCGACCAGAGAGGTGGCGTTTGCCTTCAATCCGCCAGAGCCGACTCCCACCAGCACCAGTCCGATGGTCAGTCCCACCCCGCCGGGGAGGACGGCTAGCGAGATGTGCCCCAACATGATCAGGATGGCCGAGTAGAACAGGGCCTTCTCGGACCCAAGCACGCGATCTGCGAGCCACGCGCCGAGAATTGTTGAGAGGTAGACGCTTCCGCCATAGGCACCCACCAGAGTGAGGGCCAAGCCCTGCTCAATGCCCAGGCCGCCAGCGGTGACTTCGAAGTACATATAGAACGCAAGGATCGCCTGCATTCCATAGAACGAAAACCGTTCCCACACTTCAAGGCTGAAGAGGTGGGCCAGCATTCGAGGGTGACCAAAAAAAGAGGTATCCGCCGAGCGGGGCGGTGAACTATGCGATGTGATCATTTATACGATGGTGTCACTCCACCAGGCCGGTGTCATCTGGGCCCCAGGCCGATTCGAGTTGGGCTGCAACCGACAGTAACTGGGCCTCACCGCTGGGGCGTCCAATGAGCTGGATACCCATTGAAAGCCCGGCTTCAGTGGTCAGGGTCGGCAGCGCGATGGCAGGCAAGCCGCAAACATTAACCATCGATGTGAACGGGGAGTACTGGCATTGCCTGAGGTAGTCGGTGTCCCCGTCCTCGGACGTGTACCACCCTATTGGCCTGGGGGTCTGCCCGAGCGCTGGGGTGAGGATGAAATCGTGAGCCGAGTACTGGGTGATGGTTTCCTGCTCAAACTGTCGCAGAATATCGATCGCCGCAACCAGGTCAGCCGCGCTTCGTGACAGCGCCCGCTCGCGCATGGTGGCGGCAAGCGGGGTGAGTAGCCGTTCATTGCCTGGCGGGATGGGCGCCGTCGCCAGTGCCGCTGTCCAGACGGTCTGAAAGGCTTGATGGTAGCGACTGTCGTAGGTGATCGAGGCTTCGACGACGTCGTGCCCGGCCGCGATGAGCGCCTCAATCCCCTTCTCGTAGGCGGCACGTGCCGCTGGGTCGAGCGCAATGTCGAATGCCGAGGCGAACGGTGACAGCGTACTGGCCCCGATGCGGAACGTGCCCTCCGCCTGGAGGGCAGCGTCGAGGAATGACGACGACGGCGGCACCGCGCTGGTCGCACGGAAATTTGGGGCATCCACCATCGCATCGAGAAGGAGTGCCGCGTCCGCCGTCGTGCGGGCCAGCGGCCCGGCGACCACAAATTGTCCGAGGTCGGCCTGCCCCGACAGGGACGGGATTCGGCCACGATTCGGTTTCAGTCCGATCAGCCCCGTGGCCGACGCCGGAATACGGACAGACCCGCCGCCGTCACTGCCTGGAGCGAAGGGGATCATGCCCGCAGCAACAGCTGCGGCACTGCCGCCCGAGGAGCCGCCCGGGCTGAACGCCGGATCGAGCGGATTGCGGGCAGCTGGTGCAATGTCATTCTCGCTGTGGCAGCTGAGGCCGAACTCGGGCACCTGGGTTTTGCCCAGACTGATTGCGCCTGCTCTGCGCAGGATGGCCACCAGCGGAGAATCGCTTGTCGCGATCGCCGGGGGAAACGCTGCGGTACCGAAGGTGGTGGGGACACCTGTGACATCGGCGAGATCCTTGTGGGCCAGGGGCATCCCGTGCAGTACCGGAAGCGACCCGGCAGCAGGCGATGCCAGCCGGTCATCGGCCGCTGCGGCTTCTCTCATGGCCAACTCACCGGTCACGGCGATGAACGATCCGAGGCCCGGATTGAGCTCATCAATCCGATGCAGGTAGTGGGCGGTCAGCTCCCGGGAGCTAAGTTCCCCGCGGGCGATTGCGTCACGCTGGGCCAACGCTGTCAGTTGGTGCAGTTCCGTCACTGAATGCTCCCCGGCAGTCTGGCGGCCAGGGGTTCCCCAACTGCTATCGCGTCAGCACTTCCCACGTAGGTAACGCGAGGACGACGACCGGTGGTGCCGGCGAGGATGGTGGGTTGATCAGCGGGCATTGTTACCTCCCGTTTGGGTACAGCATTGTGGGTGAGGTTCGTCTCCCACTATAGGCTTGGCGAAATAGGACCTTTGGGAAGGGGTTTGCCGATGAGCGAGTCCGAGAATGTCTCGATCGAGTCAATTGCCGACAGCAGCGCTGTGTTGGATGTCCGGGAGGACTACGAGTGGGAGGCAGGCCACATTGACGGGGCGGTGCACATTCCGATGGAGCAGATTCCAGCCCGCCTGGATGAACTTGACCCGGACACCGACCTGCACGTAATTTGCCGGACCGGTGGTCGCTCCCAGCAAGTCACGCAGTGGCTGGTTGCCAATGGCTACTCGGCAGTTAACGTCACTGGTGGGATGGGTGCCTGGCTTGAGGCAGGTAAGCCGATGGTCTCCGACACCAATCAGCCGCCCACCGTTCTGTGACTGTGAGGAATCCATGAGTTCTCGCGTTCCGGAGGCGTCCTATACTTTCCTGGGCCCGGAGGGCACCTTCACGGAGGCAGCTCTCTTGCAGGTTCCCGGCGCCGACGTCGCCCGGCGGGTACCGGCGCCGACGGTGAACGCAGCCCTGGACCTGGTGCGCAGCGGTTCCGTTGAGGCCGCGATGGTGCCAATCGAGAACTCAGTCGAGGGCGGGGTGAGTGCGACCCTTGACGCCATCTCCCAAGGCGAGCCCCTGCGGATAATCCGCGAAGTACTGGTTCCCATCACCTTCGTCCTGGTCGCCAAACCAGGGATGCAGTTGAACGAAGTCCACACCATCTCCACTCACGGGCACGCCTGGGCTCAGTGCCAGTTGTGGACCACCCAGAATATTCCAGGGGCAGAATATATGCCGGGTTCATCCACGGCCGCAGCGGCTGTGGGCCTATTGGAAGCAGACTGTCCGTACGATGCAGCGATTTGTTCACCTTTCGTAGCTGAGCGGTTGGGCTTGCCGGTGCTGGGAAGTCACATCGGGGACGTCGCGGATGCAGTTACCCGGTTCATTCTGGTGAGCCGGCCCAACATCCTGCCCGAGCCCACCGGCGCCGATAAAACCACTCTCGTCATCCCGCTGCCGGAAGACCACCCCGGTGCACTGATGGAGATCCTCGACCAGTTTGCTGCCCGTGGAGTGAACCTGAGTCGGATCGAATCCAGGCCCACCGGCCAGTTCCTCGGTGACTATTTTTTCAGTATCGACGCCGAAGGCCATATTGCTGATGCCCGGGTGGCCGACGCGTTGCAGGGGTTGCATCGGATCAGCCCCCAGCTGCGCTTTCTCGGTTCGTACGCCAGGGCCGATCGGCGCGAACACTCAGTCGCCAGGCACACCTCAGACGAAGCCTTCAAGGCAGCTCGGATCTGGGTGGAATCGCTCCAGCAGAGTGACTAGGTGATCGCCACCGGTTATTTCGCGAACGCGGCCCGGTCGCCTGGAGGCGGGGTGTGCCAAGACCTTAGTCGAAGACATTCCCCGACCGTTGTCAACCAGTTCCGGGATGCTCGGGTACCCCAGTAGACCGCGATCGGATTCGACCGTTCGGCCAGCTGTTTACGAAACGTGCTGGCTTTCTACTTCCCTCGGCTTAGCGTTAGTGCTGCAAGTCACGAAACCGTTTACGTAAACCGTTTGCGCGCAGGGTTTCGTGACTCCTCAGAGGGGAGGGAACCGTGACAACGATCAGGGATGTGGCACAACAAGCTGGCGTTTCGCCTGCCACTGTGTCCAGGGTTATCAACGGCCTGGTTGGCTATACGGACGCCACACGCCAGCGCGTGGAGGGGGCGATTGCAAAACTCAACTACGAGCCGGACTCCCTTGCGCGAACGCTCAAGACCCGTCAGACGTCCGTTATTGGCCTCCTGGCACCAATGGTGTCCGATGCCCTCGCCTCCGAGGTGATGCGGGGGGTCGAGGATGCAGCTCGTGAGCGCGGCTACGCGGTTATGCTCGGCCGGACAGGCGTGAAGTCCACCTTCATCGCCGGCTACCTGAGAACCCTACGCACCTACCGCGCCGCTGGGGTTATCCTGATCTCGGCCGTCATCACCCCGGAAATGCGTCAACTCCTGGGCCCCGCCATCCCGATCATCTCCGTTGCCATTAGCGATAACTCCGGTTCACCGAGCGTCGCGATCAACGATGAACTCGCTGCCTATGATGCCACCCGGTACCTGTTGAAGCTCGGTCACCGGCGCATCGGTTTACTTGCCGGAGATCCACTATCCATTTTCGTCGCAAAACCCCGGCAGCGCGGCTATGAACGGGCGATGAACGAGGCAGGCTGCGCGACGGTTACGGCGGCAGGCACATTCTTCTACGAGAGTGGCGCTTCCGGCCTCGCTCAACTCCTTCAACAGGACCCGGGCCTGACCGCCATTTTTGCCATGAGCGACGAAATGGGTGCCGCCGTCGTCAATGAACTCCAGAAGCTTGGTCGAAGAGTTCCCGAGGACGTTTCAGTGCTTGGCTTCGACAACACCTCGACCTCACAGCATGTTCACCCAGCCCTGAGCACGATCGCGCAGCCCCTGGAGGACATGGGACAGATCGCCGTAAGGAAAATTCTTCGGTCCCGGGATCTCGGTCCACGGGTAGTGCAGCACCGGTTGGTCAAGCGTGGATCGACGGGCCCGCCGCGGCCCGGTTCCTGACGTCACCACACAATTCCTTCTCACCATCACCATCACCAAACACACAAGGAGCAGTACATGAGGCAACGTCGCCAACACCGGCACATCCTTTTCGGCACGGCAGCATTTGCCATCTCAGCCCTCGCGCTTTCGGGCTGCGCGGGTGGCGAAGTATCCGAGGACGAAGGAACAGCCGTATCCGAAGCAGAATTTGAGGGCCGTGGTCCCATCAACTACGTCTCTTCGCGAGATGCTTCGGGGGCTGCACAGGACAGTCTCGACAAGTGGAATTCCGAGCATCCCGATGAGCAGGTGACTCTGATCGAGCTCCCGGACTCGGCCGATCAGCAGCGTCAGCAGCTGATCCAGAACGCGCAGATTGAGTCGGACACCTTCAGCGTGCTGAACCTCGATGTCGTCTGGACCTCCGAGTTCGCGGCGAACCGGTGGATCGAGCCGCTCCCCGAGGATGCGCTACCCACCGATAGCATGATCCCCGCTACGGTCGATGCCGCGTCTTACCGCGACACGCTTTACGGGGCTCCGTACTACACGGATGGCGCCCTGCTCTACTACCGGACCGACCTGCTGGAGGCGGCAGGGATCGACTCGCCCCCAGCAACCTGGGACGAGATGGAGGCTGCGTGCGACGCCATCCTTGCGCTTCCCGAGGGACAGGACATGTCCTGTTACGCGGGCCAGTTTGATAAGAACGAGGCACTCACCGTGAACTTCACCGAGGCTGTAGCCTCGGCAGGCGGCGCGGTGTTCGACGAGGAAGGCAACCCGACCGTCGATTCTCCGGAAGCCTTGGCTGGATTGACCCAGTTGAGTGATGCCTTCGCCGACAACCTCGTTCCGAGTGACGCCATCACTTATCTCGAAGAACAGGGACGTCGGGCCTTCCAGGACGGCGAAGTGGTGTTCTTGCGAAACTGGCCCTTTGTGTACGCGTCGTTGACCGCTACTGACGGTTCTAGCCAGGTGCTGGACAAGTTCGGCATCAGCTCGGTCCCAGGCATTGGAGACAATCCCGGCGTTTCCACCCTTGGTGGCCGAAACCTGGCCATTTCGCCGTTCACCGCCAATAAGGCCACGGCTCTGGATTTCATCAAGTTCTTCACCAGTGAAGAAGAATCTCGCGCCCGGCTGGACAAGAGTTCGCGTGCACCGGTGTATGCGTCTCTTCTGGAGGACCCGGCCGTTGTTGAGCAACGGCCGTTCTACCCCACCCTCCTGGAGTCGCTGGAGAATGCACAGCCCCGTCCAAAGGTAGTCCAGTATGGCGCCACTACAACGGCTATCCAGGAAGAAGCATACGCAGCGCTGACAGGCGACAAGGACCCTGAAGCGGCACTCGCCGATATGCAGGCGAAGCTCGAGGAATTGTCCGCCGAATAGTGACACTCGTGTCCGCCCNGGGCGGACACGGCACGTATCAGAATCTGTTGCAAATCAAGTGAGGACCACATGAGTACGAGAACTTCCGCGTCCGCGCGGTCGACGTCGGGTGCCCGCCCACTCGGGCGGAATAAACCCGGTAAACGCACAGCAGGCGAAGGTCGGATGGCGGCGATGCTGCTCTCTCCAACCCTTCTCGTGCTCGCCCTGGTCATTGCCTACCCCTTGATTTCGGCGCTCTACCAGTCCATGTTCCGGCAGCAGTCGGGCCTCGACGCTGACGGGTTCGTGTCTGAAGGAGAAGTCTTCGTTGGGCTCGGAAACTACACTGATCTTTTCGTTGGTGAGACAGGTGCCCGGTTCCTCAATGCCTTCGGTAACACCACCTTCTTCACCGTCACCACCGTCGCACTCGAAACCATTCTGGGCCTCTGCCTTGCTCTCGCGATGAACCGGGCCTTCCGTGGCCGGAGCTTCCTCCGGGCAAGCATTTTGATTCCCTGGGCTATCCCCACGGCCGTCTCGGGCCTCCTGTGGCGATGGATTTTCCAGTCGGACGGCATCGCCAACAATCTGATCGGAAGCGAGATCCTGTGGACCGCCGAAGGCGTCGCATCGAAGGTGGCAATCATCGTGGCGGAGGTCTGGAAGACCGCACCCTTCATCGGTCTGCTAGTTCTGGCAGGTATGCAGATCATTCCGGAGGAGGTCTACGAGGCGGCAAGAATTGACGGTGCCGGGTTCTGGCGCCAGGTTCGCTCCATCACTCTTCCACTCGTCAAGCCCACACTCCTGGTTGCGGTCCTGTTTCGCCTGCTCGACGCTCTGCGAATGTTTGACCTCCCGTTCGTGCTGATCGGTCCCGGCAAGGAATCAGTCGAAACTCTCTCGATGCTCGCCTGGGACGAATCAAACCAACTGCGGTACGGCTCGGCATCGGCATTCGCGATCATCCTGTTCCTTTATGTTGCGGTTGTTGCAATCGCTTTCGTCAAAATCCTCGGCGCGGATGTCGCCGGGACCAAAGAGGTGCGGGCGTTGAGCCGAGCCACCAGCACCCGAAAGGTCAAGGCAGCCCGATGACACAGATTCCCGTAATTCCGGCCGTTGAAACACCCGCCGAGGCAGCACCCAAGCGTCTGGGAAAGCGGCGAGGGTGGAAATCCTATTCGGTGTACGTAGGCCTGGCCGCAATCCTCGTCTACTGCCTGGCACCGTTCTATTGGATGCTGGTTTCGAGCTTCCGACGTACATCCGACATTTTCGACAACAGCCTCCTTCCTCAGCCGTTCTCCGCCGAAAACTACTTCAAGGTTTTTGACGGTTCCACCATGTTCGGGCAGGCACTGCTCAACAGCCTGATTGTTGCCGGCGTCACCACTGCGGCCGCGCTGGTTCTGGGAATCTTCGCGGCGTACGCTATCTCCCGGCTTAACTTCCGGTTCAAATCGGTGATCCTGGGCGTCATCATTGCAACATCAATGTTCCCCGGCATCTCAGTTGTTGTTCCCTTGCTGCGGCTCTTCACCGATATCGGCTGGATCAACACCTACCAGGCGATGATTGTGCCCAACCTTTCCTTTGCGATCCCGCTAGCCGTATGGAATCTGACCACCTTCATGAAATCACTGCCGTTTGACCTTGAGGAAGCCGCCATGATCGACGGCTGCAGCAAATGGCAGGCATTCCGGAAGGTGTTGCTTCCCCTTGCGGCGCCGGGTGTCTTCACCACCGCAATCCTTACTTTCATCCACAGCTGGAATGAGTTCATCATTGCTCTCTCGATGGTCAACGACCCTGCGATCCAAACTGCGACGGTCGCCATTTCCAAGTTCACTGGTGCTACCGAGTTTCAGGCACCCTTTGGGGAGCAGATGGCCGCGGGGGTGATTGTCACCATTCCCCTGGTGATCATGGTGCTCATTTTCCAGCGCCGCATTGTTGAGGGTCTCACCTCCGGGGCCACCAAATGAACGATCCGTGGTGGCAGACAGCTGTCATATACCAGGTATATCCGAGGTCTTTCGCCGACGGCGATGGTGATGGAGTAGGGGATCTGGCGGGTCTGCTGGCTCGACTTCCGTACATCGCGTCTCTCGGTGTGGACGGCATCTGGCTAACTCCATTCCAGCCTTCACCCCAGGTGGATCAGGGCTACGATGTCAGCGATTACTGCGATGTCGACCCCCTCTTTGGGACCCTTCAACAATTCGATCAACTTCTCGATCTTGCCCACTCGCTGGGCCTGAGGATAGTGCTCGACGTCGTTCCCAACCACTGCTCGTCGGAGCACCCGCTATTTCAACAAGCGATCAGCTCGTCGCCGGGCTCGTCCGAGCGGGCGATGTTCCATTTCGCCGACGGCCCCGATCCCGTCACGCCCCCAAATAATTGGCAGAGTGTCTTCGGTGGCAGCGCGTGGAGCCGAGTAAATCCGGGCTCGGACTCCGACCACCAGTGGTATCTGCACCTGTTCTCGCCGGCGCAACCGGACTGGAACTGGCGCAACCCGTTGGTCGGGGACTACTTCGCGGAGGTGCTGCGTTTTTGGTTCGACAGGGGAGTGGATGGACTGCGCATCGACGTAGCTCATGCACTGTTCAAGGCTGAGGGCCTGCCGGATGCGGCAACCACGGGCACCGTCATCGACGGGCTCAGATCAAATCCACTTGTGTCGGACCAGGAGGAGGTCCACGAAGTGTATCGGCGCTGGCGAACGCTAACCGATTCGTACACCCCGGAGCGTTTCCTTGTGGGCGAGGTCAACCTCGAGCCGCAGCGGGCGGCGCGGTATACCCGCAGCGACGAGATGCATCAGGCGTTCGCCTTTGCGTTCGTCCGCCTGGGCTGGGACGCAAATGAGTGGGCTGGTGTTGGGCGTGAGCTTGAAACAGCCCGGCTGGAACATGGTGCATCGCCCACTTGGGCTCTGGAGAACCATGACATTGTTCGTTCGGCAACACGCTTCGGAGGTGGCAGCCGCGGCGTGGCGCGGGCGCGGGCAGGTCTCCTGGCCATTCTTGGCCTACCCGGGGGAGCCTACATTTATCAGGGGCAGGAGCTTGGGCTGGCGGAGGTCGAGGTGCCAGTGGGCGCACGGGTGGATCCCATGTGGGAGCGCGGTGGGGTTTCCCGCGACGGCGCGCGAGTGCCGCTGCCCTGGACGGTGGCGCCCGAAAAATCCCATGGCTTCTCACTCGTCGATTCACCATCCTCGCCGTGGCTTCCGCTTCCGTCGTCGTGGGGGGCATCGGCTGTCGAGGTGCACCAGGCGGATGAGCATTCGACGCTCCGTCTAGTCACCTCCGCGCTTGAACTGCGGCGTCAGCTGGCTTTTAAGGGCGTGCTCGACTCCAACGATGCTGGCGTCTGGCGGGTGGGGAACGGAAACCTGCTCATGTGTGAACGCGGATCGGAGTTCTTTGTTGCTGTGGCCATGGGGGATGCACCAGTACGGTTGCCTACCGGCAGCACGGTGGTCATCGCTTCCTCGCCCCAGGCTGAGGAGGGCTGGTTGGAGCCGGATAGTGCGGCGTGGGTGCTTCGGCGCTGAAACGGCAAGCGAAGTACTCATACCGGGATCCTGAATGCCTAGCCCTGGAGCGGCCCGGTAGCCTGTTCTGGTGATGGGCATTCACATCGGCACCTCCGGATGGAGCTACGTCCACTGGAATGACGTGATCTATCCCGCAGGCACCGCCTCCAGTAAACGGCTGAGCTATTACGTGCAGCGGTTCGGAACGGTGGAACTCAACGCGAGCTTCTACCGTTGGCCGCGCGACACCACATTCGCTGGTTGGCGCAGCAGGCTTCCCGAAGGATTTCTTCTCTCAGTCAAAGCGCCACGAGGGCTCACTCACGGCAAGAAGTTGTACCAACCTGAGGTGTGGGTCGAACGCATCACCCGCTGCTGGCATGAGCTCGGGGATAAACGCGCCATCCTGCTCGTCCAGCTCCCGCCGGGCCTGCACCGTGACGACGCCCGTCTCGATTACTTCCTCGGACTGCTGCCGGACTGGATCCGGGTCGCCGTCGAGTTCCGGCACCACAGTTGGGACGACGAAGGCGTCTACTCACTGCTGGAACGCCACGGTGCGGCGTACTGCGTGATGAGCGGGGCACACCTGCCGTGCGTCCTCCGGGCCACTGCCCCGTTTGTCTATCTGAGGATGCACGGACCCGACTCCGAGCATTTGTACGGCGGTTCCTATACCGACGCCGAGCTGCAGTGGTGGGCGGGCCGGATCCGGGAATGGCAGGGAGCGGGAAAGGACGTTTACGTGTACTTCAACAACGACGGCGGCGGCAACGCGGTGCGGAACGCCGATAGCCTGCGTGCCATCCTTGGCGTGGGATAGCCTGCGGTGCCCTAATCAGGAATACGCAGTAGGCTGATCTTCTCAATCCGGAAAGGTGGCCCAATGCCCAGACTTCGCCGCAGCGACTGTGAAAAGCCGGGCATTACTCGCCGTCGACACGGTAAGGGGTTCGGCTACCGGCTAGCCGACGGAACCCCGTTACGTGACGCCGCTGATCTTCGACGCATCAAGGACTTGGCCATCCCGCCGGCATGGCAGGATGTCTGGATTGCTCCCTACCCCAATGGGCATATTCAGGCGCTGGGTACCGACGCCGCGGGCCG
>NZ_ASZW01000246.1:26981-57467 GCF_000468215.1 Arthrobacter sp. CAL618
CCGCCGCCAATACGTCTACCACACGGCCTGGCGGGAGAAGAAGGATCGCGAAAAGTTCGATCGTGCACTTGAATTCGGGGAAAAGCTGCCCGCCGCCCGACGAGTCATCACCACCCGCCTTCGCAGTGAGGGTATTCCTCGGGAGCGAGCCTTTGCCGCTGCACTACGAATCGTCGACTCAGGGTCACTCCGAATCGGCTCCGAGCAGTATGCGGAGACCAACGGATCCTTTGGGGTCACCACCCTGCAGGTGGAGCATGTCCGGATCAAGGGTCCGATGATCACCTTTGAGTTCCCGGGAAAGAGCGGTCAGCGGTGGGAATCATCCGTTGAGGATGCGGACCTTGCGGCGGCGATGCGGCCCATGTTGAAGCGGGAGCAGGCGGACACCGCTTTGGCCTACCGCACCCCCGACGGCGAATGGCATCGCGTCGACGCGTCGCAACTGAACGGGTTCCTCCGCCAGGTCACTGGCGAGGGCTTCACGGCCAAGGATTTCCGGACCTGGCAGGCCACAGTGGTTGCAGCAATGGACCTTGCCCGCAGCGACCTATTGGCCACCAGTAAGACCGCCCGGCAGAAGGCTGTGGCGGCGACAATGCGCGCAGTTGCCGAAAAGCTGGGCAACACGCCGGCGGTCGCCAAACGTTCCTATGTTGATCCGCGGCTGGTTGATCGGTTCATGGCCGGCGAAGTGATCGAGATTGCCAGCTACTCGGCTTCCGAGAAGGCTGTTCGCGGGCTGCTTAAAGCTTAGGGATCCTTCCCAGTTGAACCCGTTCATCAGTAGGCTTCACTCAAGGCGCCGGGGTCGGCGCAACCGTTCAACGAAAGGCGCACCATGAGCGAGCAAGCTAACGACGGACGCGACGTCAACCCAAACGAGGGCGGCGGAGCCACCTCTGACGAAAACTACCGCGGGGACGCCGGAGACCAGGCCAATGATCTGCGCTTCTCCGAGGAGCAGCAGCTCATCAACAGCCAGGCGAAAGGGGAGTTCCCGGACTCGAATAGCGAGAACCTTGAGCCAATCCCCGGCGGTGGCTACACCGGCGGTCAGAAAGAAAAAGAGACCGAAGGCGGCTACACCGGCGACCAGGACCCCGAGAAAGAGGGCGAGTACACGGACGTCGAGGAAGATCCAGCGGACGGTACCGGGCCTCAGGGAGAATACACGGATTCCGACACTGACCGCGGCACCCGCTAACTCCTAGTCCTTCGCGCCATTGATCTGGTGCGTTGCAGGTCAGGGAACGATGGGACCCTGACAAGCAACGCGCCAGGATCAATGCTGACGTCAAGTGAGGTGACGGCTCCGGAGAGGTCGCCGTCAAGCTGGGTCTCTGTAGGATCCGCTACCGTCACGGTGACCCGTCGTGCCTGATAATAGTTAATCACCGGGATGACGCTATGGGGGCGGAAGACAATCTTGGTCCCCAACCAGATCCACCCCACTATGCTGCGCGGGCTCATCACCACAACATCCAGATAACCGTCATCGAGGGTCGAGTTCGGGATCAGTTCGATGCCGCCCGGCAGCCGCCCGCAATTGGCGAAAAGCACGCTGTGCACCTTCCGGCTCTGAGCGGGCTGACCGTCGAGGCTAATGCTCACCCGCTGGCGCCTCCCCGGGAGGCTGCGGAACCCGGCCTCACTGTATGCCAGCCAACCCAACCGTTTTTTCAGGACGTCGCTGGTCGCCGCAACGACCACTGCATCAAGTCCAACGCCACCCATCACCAGGAAGACGTGCTCGGCACGGAACCCGGTCTGCTCGTTGTGTAACTCGATACGGCCCATATCAATTCGCCGCCCGTCGCCGTGAAGTGCAGCGCGCACGCTGGCTTTCAGGTCCGACACGGGAATCCCCAGATTGCGGGCCAGCAGGTTCCCGGTCCCCAAGGGCAGCAGCCCCAGCGCCGCATCCTGATGCGCCAGTGCCCGGGCAACGGCACGAACCGTCCCATCACCACCAGCGGCGATGACGACGTCGGCCCCCTCCCGCAGCGCCCGGCTCGCCTGCTCAAAACCCGGCTCGGAGACCGTGGTCTCAAAGACCAGGGGCGGGTCCCACCCGGCGTCAACGCATGCCGTTTCCACCTGGCCGCGCGCAAGATCGGCGTTGAGTTTTCCGGGGTGGATGATTAGGGCCACCCGCTGGCGGCCCGTCGGGGCCGGGAGGCGAGGCAGCGCCGTCGGAGCTGGATGCTGCCGGGAATGCAACCGGCGGACCCCCAGCCAGCTCATTGCGGAGGCGGCAGCGGCAAGGGCCAGGACAAAGAGGAGAATCAGGCGAATCGGCATGATGCACCTCAGCGTATCGCCATGAAGTGTCTGCCGGGGATAATCGTCCTGCGCCATTGATAGTCTTGGCTCGTGATCGATGTTAATGAACTCCGCGAAAACCCTGAGAAATTCCGCACCTCGCAGCGAGCCCGCCGCGCCGACGTTGCGCTGGTGGATGCGATCATTTCGGCTGATTCCCGCCGTCGTGAGGTGGTAACCAGCGCCGAATCCCTCCGGGCAGACCAGAACGCTTTCGGAAAGCGGGTCGCCCAGGCCAAAGGTGACGAAAAGCAGGCGCTGCTCGCAGAGGTAAAGGAGCTTGCCGCCTCAGTCAAGGCGGCGGCAGTCGAGGCTGAAGCGGCCAGGCAGGATCAGGACTCACTCCTTCGCCGGTTGCCGAACGCCATCCAGGACGGCGTCCCGGCCGGCGGCGAGGACGATTTCGAGGTCATCAAGACAGTCGGCACTCCACGGGATTTCAGCGCTGAAGGCTTCACCCCCAGGGACCACCTGGAAATCGGTGAGCTGATCGGTGCAATCGACATGGAGCGGGGGGCGAAGGTCTCGGGGTCCCGCTTTTACTTCCTCAAGGGTGTTGGTGCCCGGCTGGAGCTTGCGCTGCTGAACATGGCCATGGACCAGGCTATTCAGGCTGGTTTCACCCCCATGATCACCCCCACGCTGGTTCGCCCGGAAATCATGCAGGGTACTGGGTTCGACGTCGCCCACGACGCCGAAATCTACCGCCTGGCGGAGGATGACCTCTACCTAGTGGGCACTTCCGAAGTAGCAATGGCGGGCTATCATTCCGACGAGATCCTCGACCTTTCCGGCGGGCCGGTCCGTTATGCCGGCTGGTCCTCCTGCTATCGCCGGGAAGCTGGCTCACACGGCAAGGACACCCGTGGAATCATCAGGGTCCACCAGTTCAACAAGGTCGAAATGTTCGCTTACACCACCGAGGAAGAGTCCTACGCGGAGCACGCCCGCATGCTCGCGTGGGAAGAGGAAATGCTCGCCAAGGTGGAACTGCCCTACCGGGTGATCGATACTGCCGCCGGGGATTTGGGCATGTCCGCCGCCCGCAAGTTCGACTGCGAAGCCTGGGTTCCCACCCAGGAGGCTTACCGCGAGCTGACATCCACCTCTAACTGCACCACCTTCCAGGCCCGCCGCCTCAACATTCGGGAGCGGCAACCGGAGGGACAGAAGGGCACCCGGGCAGTTGCAACACTCAACGGCACGCTCGCCACCACCCGCTGGATCGTCGCTATCCTCGAGCACCACCAGAATGCCGATGGGTCAGTGACGGTTCCGCAGGCGCTCCGTCCCTACCTGGGCGGGCTGGAAGTGCTCCCGGTCCTCGGAGCATCCTGAGCCGACCTACCCCGGGGAGCAGCGAGTCTGGTTCACTGGAGTAATGAAAGAATTCTCCACTGCAGGCATCGAGGACCGGCAGACCGAACGCAAACTCATCGCCCTCGACGTCGACGGTACCCTCGTGGACCACGAGGGAATTATGTCCGAAGAGGTCCGTGATGCCGCGCGGGCGGTTGTCGACGCTGGGCATCAGGTCATCATCGCCACGGGACGCTCACTGGGAGCGGCGCTGCCCATCATCAAACAGATCGGCATCACCAGCGGGTACAGCGTGTGCTCCAACGGAGGAGTGACACTACGCGTCGATCCGACACTGGCCCACGGATTCGAAATTATTGATCGGGTCACCTTCGATCCCAGGCCAGCACTCGTCGCGCTGAGGGAGAAGTTGCCCACCGCCAAATATGCGCTTGAGGATGACGAGGGAAATTTCCTTGCCACCGAACGGTTTCAGGATGCCAGCTTCGGCGCCGAGACCCATACGGTGGACTTCGACGAAATGCTCGACGCTGCCGCGGTGCGGGTGGTGGTGTTCAGCACGGACAGCACTGCCGAACAGTTCGGGGAGGCGGTCGAGGCGATTGGCCTGCACGGTGTCACCTACTCGGTGGGGTGGACGGCCTGGCTGGATATTGCCGCGGCTGGTGTCACCAAGGCGAGTGCTCTTGAACTGCTTCGCCGACGTCTGGGTATCGACCCGTCCGGCACTGTTGCCATCGGTGATGGTCGGAACGACATCGAGATGCTCGAGTGGGCGGCCAGGGGTGTGGCGATGGGACAGTCACCCGATGAAGTGCTCGCGGCAGCAACCGAAGTGACGGCCAGCGTGTACGACGACGGTGCCGCGAAGGTCCTCCGCACCCTCGTCTAGCGCGCGGCACCCAGTCAGTAGACGCTGCCCGATTCGTAGGGCAGCGTCGCTGGTGGTAGCGCCGCCGGACCGGCCGTAAGGTCGAGGAGCCTGGCGGCCGCCGGACGGGTTGCCCATTCCTCCACCCAGTGCGACCTGACCACCGCCTTGCTGACCGCTTGGGTGGTGATACCCAGTTCCGCGGCGATCAGCTTTTGCTGACCCCGGGCGCCCGGGGTCAGCAGATCCAGCACGTTCCACTCGGCCTCGGTCCGGGTGAACACAATTTGCCCCAACAGCCGAAGCACCGCTTCAGCCTCCGCCGCTACCTGCGAGTCAGGTCCCTCCACGGCCAATGGAATGCGTTCGCCGGTCTTCTGCGCCCGGGTGACCGCCCGTCGCGCGTACACCAGGCCGTAGCCCTGGGCTTCGAGAATGTTTTCAGGGATGGGCGAGTGAACGCCACCCACGCCAATCCCAACATGCCATCGGCGGTGACGCAGGGCCGTAAGCGCGACGTCGATAGCAGTGGTGGCGTTATCGACGACACCTTGCAGTTCATCGCCCGTTGACCGCTGGAATGGCACCACGGTTTCGACATGACGCAACCCGCGCAGTAGATCATTGACCAGGTCACCCACCTCACGGGAGTCACGCTGGTTGATCGTTAAGACGTAGAGCATGGCTTCAGTATGCCTGAAGCCATGCTCTTAACCGGTGTAATCAACCGGAAAACGTTGTTTTTGAACCTGCTAGCGGCCCTGCGGCGTGGTGGTGGCGTTCTCGACATCGGCGTCGACGTCGCGGCCCTGTGGCTCGTCCTCTTCCCGCTGTTCCCCGAGGTCCTGGAACCGCTTCAGTGAGGCCTCCACCTCGGCCTCCGCGGCTTCCCGATCCGCCCAATCGGCTGCTTCAACCCATTTGCCGGGCTCAAGGTCCTTGTATCGTTCGAAGAAATGCTTGATCTCTTCCAGCAGGAAGGGTGACACATCCGAGAGGTCCTTGATGTGATCGAAGCGCGGGTCGGTGGGAACGCACAGCACCTTGGCGTCACCGCCGCCGTCGTCGGTCATGTTGAAGACGCCGATCGGACGCGACTCGACCAACACACCCGGGAGGAGGTCGAAGTCCTGGAGCATGACCATCGCATCCAGCGGATCACCGTCCTCACCGAGCGTGTTTTCGAAGTAGCCGTAGTGGGTGGGGTACTGCATTGAGGTGAAGAGGACACGGTCCAGGCGTAGCCGGTGCGTCTCATGGTCGATTTCATACTTGACGCGTGATCCTTTGGGGATCTCGATGGTGACGTCGAGGTTCATGGCACTCTCCTGTGGAATCCTGTGGGGCAGCGCGGCGGTGTGCCTCAAAGGCTGCCGCGTCGGTCTAATCTTAAACATATAGGGTGAGGGCGCATCTCGTGGGTTCGAACCAGTGTGACAGCCAATCGATTGGGGGACCTGGATGCTCCGCGGCGCACGCGTGATCACCGCAGCCCTCCTTGTTGCCGTGTTCGCGGTTCTGGCAGTGCCCCTGGGGTTTGCCGCTGTTCCATCGGTGGTGCGCGCCCTCGAAGAGCCGGCAGCCACGCCGCAGCCCAGCACCCCTGAGCTCCAGATACCGCCGTCGGAGCTGACTCCGCCTGCACACGTAGCGGCACTCGACCCTGAAGCGCCGCTCCCAGATCCCGGGCTCCTGACGGCAGCCCTCGAAGCCGAGCTCATGCTCGACGGCCCTGGGAACCTGTCGGGGGTGGTGGTGGACGCCATCTCCGGCGATGTCCTTTTCGACCAGGATGGGGATGCTCACCAGCTACCGGCATCCAATCAGAAGCTGCTCACCGCCGCCGCCGCGATGACCAAGCTTTCAGCCGAGCGGCGGTTCGAAACAACAGTGGTTGCCGGTGCGAGAAGCAGCGAGCTGGTGCTGGTTGCTGGGGGTGACGTGCTGCTGTCCGCCGGGGAGTCGGATCCGGACGCGGTGGTGGGCCATGCCGGCCTGCAAACCCTTGCCAATGAAACCCTCGACGCGGTGGACCCGGCTGACGGGCCGTTCACCATCCTGCTCGATGACACGATGTTCGTGGGACCCACACTCAACGCAGGATGGTTGCCGGGAGACATTGCGGCAGGAGAGATAAGTCCCATTTACCCGTTGGCGATCAATTCGTCATGGGTGGAAGAGGGCGTCTCCCGGGGGCCCCGCTCAGCCGACGCGGCATTCGACGCCGCAACGGCCTTCAGCGCGGCGTTTGCCGCCGCTGGCAGCGAAGCCGGTGTGGAGGTGGCGGCGGAAGTCATTCGGGCCTCAGCGCCTGCCGACGCCGTCGAGCTGGCAGCGGTCGCATCGGCAACCGTGGAACAACAGGTTGAGCATATGCTTCTCACCAGCGACAACTATCTCGCCGAGACACTCGCCCGGCTGGCGGCGGNNNNCCGCTGGCCAGCCGGCATCGTTTGGTGGCGCCACCGATACCATCGATAGCGTCCTGGGCCAGTTGGGAGTGCCCGGGGAGGGGCTGGTAGTCGGCGACGCTGCTGGGCTCTCGCCGCGCAACGACGTGTCGCCAGCTCAGCTCGCCGCAGTGGTGCGGGCCTTGGCAATCTCCGAAGATCCTGCGCTCGTCGCGGCCCTGGGGGGCATGCCGATTGCTGGACTATCCGGCACCCTGCAGGATAGGTATGAGCTGCAGGGTCCTGCCGCTAACGGCGCCGGTCTGGTGAGAGCAAAAACGGGAACACTCAACGCGGTGACCGCGCTCAGCGGGTACGTGGTCACTGTTGACGGACGGCTTCTGGTGTTCTCGTTTATTGCCGGAGAATTGGACGGAAACACTGTCGCGGCGCGTACCGCAATCGACCGGACGGCAGCGGCCATCGCGGGTTGCGGTTGCCGATAGCTGCGCCAATCTTCACAGGCTAGTGTGGTCGAATGGACCACATGGAGAGCAACTTTTCGTCCACTGTCCGCCACAAGGCACCGCCTCAACTCATCAACTGGGAGCTGGCTGCCGCTAGCGCAGCCAAACTCACGTCCGCTGGGCCGCAGGTCAGTCCACGGGAGATTGCCGAGGTTGTCGCTGAACTCCGCGCCGCTGCTGACGCATCGATCGGCTACGTCCACCAGATCACCGGGCTCGACGCCGCCAAGGACCTGCGGGACTCCGATCTGTTGATCGTGGATCGGGCGTCCTGGGCGAAGGCAAACACCCAGAGCTTCCAGGCGCTGATGGCGCCAGCGCTGGAGCATCTTTCACGCACCAAAAAGGAGCAGCTCACCACCGCCAGCGCCGCGCTCGGCGGAACCCTCACCGGTGCCCAGTTCGGTGCAAT
Source organism: Arthrobacter sp. CAL618 (assembly GCF_000468215.1). NCBI lineage: Bacteria > Bacillati > Actinomycetota > Actinomycetes > Micrococcales > Micrococcaceae > Arthrobacter > Arthrobacter sp. CAL618. Next base: position 34,827 of record NZ_ASZW01000246.1, read on the forward strand.
CCTGGCCTTCCTCTCCTCAAAGGTGCTTGGACAATACGACCCCTTCGGGCCGGCGAAAAACGGATCAGGCGGGCGCCTGATGCTCGTAGCACCCAATATCCTCGCGGTGGAGCGTGAGCTGAACGTAGAGCCTGCCGACTTCCGGTTGTGGGTATGCCTTCACGAGCAAACCCACCGGGTCCAGTTCGCCGCCGCACCCTGGTTGAAGGACCACATGCTGGCGCACATTTCCGAGCTGACCGAGGGGTTGCTGGATAAGGCGGATGGACTCTCCGACCGACTGGCGAAGGCGGCAAAGGGTCTCACCAGCGGCGGTGCTCCCACCGACAGTGACAGCAAAGACAGCGACCCCAAAGACAGCGACAACGGAATCCTCTCCCTGCTCCAGGATCCGCAGGACAAGGCTCGCATGTCACACCTCACCGCCGTCATGAGCCTCCTCGAAGGGCACGCGAACGTGGTGATGGACGCCGTTGACTCAAGCATCGTCCCGAGCGTCAAAACCATTCGCCGCCGCTTCAACGCGCGGGGAAAGTCACGCGGCCCGGTGGAGAAATTCCTGCGGCGGGTCCTTGGGCTCGATGCCAAGATGCGGCAGTACAGCGACGGTGCGAGGTTTGTGCGTCGGGTCGTGGACCGGGTGGGTATGGAGGGATTCAACAGCGTCTGGACCAGTGCAGAGCACCTTCCGACTGAGGAAGAAATCCATGCCCCTGACAAGTGGATCGCCCGGATGGGGTTGCGCAACGGTGGTTAGGCGACCCCGGCTCAGCCCGGTGGTGGCCAACGCCCGCAACCTGCTGCAACACGCCCTTGAATCGGGGGGAACCCCGGTGGGGTCTCTCATCCTGGTGGCCTGCAGCGGAGGACCCGACTCTTTGGCACTGGCATCCGTCGCAGCACACTCAGCCCGCTCCGGACGGTACCGGGTAGGAGCGGTGGTAGTGGATCACGGCCTCCATCCAGACAGTGCAGCGGTCTCCGCGCAGACGGCAACCAAGCTCACAGAGCTGGGGCTGGAACCGGTGAGTGTACGGGCAGTCACTGTCGACCAGACAGGCATGGGACCGGAAGCGGCGGCGCGTACGGCCCGGTTCGGGGTTCTGGACGCGGCTGCAGCCGAACTGGGTGCGTCAGCGGTGCTCCTTGGCCACACACTTGATGACCAGGCGGAGCAGGTGCTGCTGGGGTTGGCGCGCGGATCCGGCACCAGGTCCCTCGCCGGCATGCCGGCCCAGCGCGGCCGCTACCTTCGGCCCTTCCTGGGACTGCGTCGTGAGGAGACGGTCGAAATTTGCCGTTTCGAGGGCCTTGAACCTTGGCATGATCCGTCAAACTCTGATCCCAGCTTCGCTCGTTCCCGGGTCCGAACCCAGGTACTGCCCTACCTGGAAGACCAGCTCGGCCCAGGGGTGGCCCGGGCACTGTATCGCACCTCACGCATTCTGGCGCAGGACGCCGACTATCTGGATCGGGTCAGCCTGGAAAAGTATGAGCAACTGCACGTGCTCGACGGCAACGACATCCTGCTCCCCGAAGACGCACTCCGCGCGCTGCCGCCATCCCTCCGGCAGCGCGTCCTGGCCCTCACTGCCGTCCGGCTCGGCGGGGAACAGCCGAGTTTTGAAAGGATCCGTGCGACAGAGACGTTGCTGGAGCGCCGTGGCTCTGCCGGCCCGGTGCAACTTGGCGGATTCATCAGCGTGCACCGTCAGGTGCGCGGGAAATCCGTTCCCCAAGGGGACCCAAGCTATGGCAGTCTTGTCTTTAGAAACAACCGCGCACTTTCCTAAGCCCTTCGGTGCCGCCCTATCCAAACCCTCAGGAGCAATTGGTGGATTCACAGGACGTCCATGACGACCTCAAGCATGTTCTCTACACAAAAGAGGAAATCCAGCAGCGCGTAGCCGAGCTGGCGGCCCAGATAGACGCCGACTACGCCGGCCGGGACATCCTGATCGTCGGTGTACTGAAGGGCGCAGTAATGGTGATGGCTGACCTGGCGCGTGCACTGCATTCCCACGTCACCATGGACTGGATGGCGGTATCGTCATACGGATCTGGCACCCAGTCTTCGGGGGTGGTGCGTATCCTCAAGGACCTGGAAACCGATCTGATGGGAAAGCACGTCCTTATCGTGGAGGACATCATTGACTCGGGTCTGACCCTTTCCTGGCTGAAGTCCAACCTGCAGTCCCGCGGACCGGCCTCCGTTGAGATCTGCACCCTCCTGCGGAAACCAGAAGCCGCGAAGGTCAGCATCGACGTGAAGTACGTCGGCTACAACATTCCCAACGAGTTTGTGGTCGGCTACGGCCTGGACTTCGCAGAAAAGTACCGCAACCTTGACTTCATCGGTACCCTCGCCCCGCACGTCTACGAGTAGACCGGGTCACCAGCGGGGCGGGCACACTCGAAATCTGTCCGCCCATAGGGAACTTATGCGCAATTTGGTGCGTGGTTGTGTGAAGACGGTGTAAAGCTTGGGTAGCAGCTTTCGTTGCGCGCGGACCGCGTTGCCGTAAGCGATATTTGGTTTGTTAAGCAGGAGGGACAGGGTCTCGCAGCCCTGAGACGAATGAAATTTAAGAACCTTTTCAAGGGGCCCATTTTTTGGATTGTGCTCGCCGTGGTGGCGCTGCTGATCATTTTGCCCAACCTGTTCAGTACCAGCAGTTCGCGGGTTGACACCAATGTTGGGCTGGACCTGCTGAACGACAACCAGGTGGAGCAGGCCAAGATTTACGACGGCGACCAGCGGGTTGATCTCACGCTGCGTGACGACTACGAGGATATGGGCCGCAGCGTCCAGTTCTTCTTCAGCACCGCCCGTGCGGAGGACGTGGTTGCAGCGATCAACACCTCCGACGTCGACGGTTTCACTGATCAGCCAGCCGAAAGCAACTGGTTCACCAGCCTGCTCGGTCTACTCCTGCCCCTCCTGATCATCGGCGCCATTTTCTGGTTCCTGCTCTCCCGGATGCAGGGCGGCGGATCCAAGGTGATGCAGTTCGGCAAGTCCAAGGCGAAGCTCGTCACCAAGGACATGCCGCAGGTCACCTTCAATGACGTCGCCGGCGCTGACGAGGCGGTCGAGGAACTCCACGAAATCAAGGAATTTCTGCAGGAACCGGCCAAGTTCCAGGCCCTCGGTGCCAAGATTCCCAAGGGCGTACTGCTCTACGGTCCCCCGGGGACCGGCAAGACCCTGCTGGCCCGAGCGGTAGCCGGCGAGGCGGGGGTTCCGTTCTATTCCATCTCCGGCTCCGACTTCGTGGAAATGTTCGTCGGCGTGGGCGCCTCACGGGTGCGTGACCTGTTCGAGCAGGCCAAGGCGAACGCGCCCGCGATTATTTTCGTTGACGAGATCGACGCCGTCGGACGCCACCGTGGCGCCGGCGTCGGCGGCGGCAACGACGAGCGCGAGCAGACCCTGAACCAGCTACTGGTTGAAATGGACGGCTTCGATGCAACATCGAACGTCATCCTCATCGCTGCCACCAACCGGCCCGACGTCCTGGATCCTGCGCTCCTTCGGCCCGGACGCTTCGACCGGCAGATCGGGGTTGAAGCACCCGACATGCTGGGCCGGGAACACATCCTCACGGTGCATTCCAAGGGCAAGCCGATGGCTCCGGGGGTGGACCTCCGTTCGGTAGCCAAGAAGACCCCAGGTTTTACCGGCGCTGATCTGGCCAACGTCCTTAACGAGGCGGCCCTCCTGACCGCACGTTCAAACGCCCAACTGATCGACGACCGGGCACTTGACGAGTCGATTGACCGGGTGATCGCCGGACCGCAGAAGCGCAGCCGGGTCATGAAGGAACTGGAACGCAAGATCACCGCCTACCACGAGGGTGGGCACGCCCTGGTAGCGGCCGCCCTGCGCAACACCGACCCGGTCACTAAGGTCACCATCCTCCCGCGTGGCCGCGCCCTGGGCTACACGATGGTGCTGCCCAGCGACGACAAGTACTCGATCACCCGCAATGAGCTGCTGGACCAGTTGGCCTACGCCATGGGCGGCCGGGTAGCGGAGGAGATCGTCTTCCACGACCCATCGACTGGTGCATCCAACGACATCGAGAAGGCAACTGCCACGGCCCGCAAAATGGTCACCCAGTACGGGATGAGCGAGCGGATCGGTTCGGTCAAGCTCGGACAGGGTGGAGGTGAGCCGTTCCTCGGACGGGACATGGGTCACGAGCGCAATTACTCTGATCACATCGCGTACATCGTCGACGAAGAGATCCGCAGGCTGATCGACAACGCCCATGACGAGGCGTACGAAATTCTGACCGAGAACCGGGATGTGCTGGACCGTGTCGCGCTGGAGTTGCTGGAGCGGGAGACACTGAACCAGGCGGAAATCGCGGAGGTGTTCACCGAAATCCGCAAGCGTGACCTGCGCGACGTCTGGTTGTCCAAGGATTCCCGTCCGGTACACGCCCTGCCTCCGGTGGTCTCAAAGAAGGAGCGCGAGGAGGCCAGCGAGGCCGGCGAACCTGCACCCGAGACCGTTGCACCCCAGGATCAGATTGCTGACGCGCAAATCGTTGGCGACTTTGATGTTCACGGCAACGATCTGCCTGAGCCCGAGTCCGGCGAAGGCTCACCCGGCAAAGGTGGCGCAGAGAGTTCCCAGCCCTAAACGGTGGGATTGCAGGTACCGCGTAGGATTGGTTCAGTGACCGAATTCGACGACGAGGTGTTCTCGGCGGCCCTTGAAGCGGCCGGTTCCCCAGTAGACCAGCCCAGAATCCAACGTGCAGTGCGGGAAATCCTTGCTGCCATTGGAGAGGACCCCGACCGGGACGGGCTGGTGGAAACCCCCAAACGGGTTGCAAAGGCCTACGCCGAGTTCTTCGCGGGGCTCCATCAGGACCCAGCGGAAATCCTCTCCACCACCTTCGAAATTGATCATGAAGAGCTGGTCCTGGTCAAGGACATCCCGTTCTACTCCACCTGCGAGCATCACCTGGTTCCTTTCCACGGGTCAGCCCACATCGGGTACATCCCCTCGGCGGAGGGGCGTGTCACCGGGCTAAGTAAGCTGGCCCGGCTGGTGGAAGTGTTCGCGCGCCGCCCCCAGGTGCAGGAGCGGCTGACCACCCAGATTGTTGAGGCGCTCATGACGCACCTGCAGCCAAAGGGTGCCATTGTGGTTATCGAGTGCGAACACATGTGCATGTCAATGCGTGGAGTTCGCAAACCTGGAGCGAAAACTGTCACTTCAGCCGTCCGCGGCCAGGTGCGCGACCCCGCCACCCGTGCCGAAGCCATGAGCCTGATACTCGGAAGATAGGACACCACATATCGATGGATTCACTCGCTGCGGCGCCGGGAACCGGACCCGCCACATCACCAATTCCTGTCCTGAGGGTCTCCAGAGTGGCGAAGACCCTGGCAGACCTACCCACCGACCGTTCACTCGTGATGGGTGTACTGAACATCACCCCTGATTCCTTCAGCGACGGCGGGCGCTTCACCAGCGCCGATGAGGCTATCGCGGAAGGCCTCAGGATGCATTACGCCGGCGCGGACATCATCGATGTGGGGGGCGAATCCACCCGCCCCAACGCTGACCTGGTCAGTCCGGACGAGGAACAGAAACGGATCCTGCCGGTGGTTAAGGCCCTGGTGAAGGCCGGTGCCCTCGTCAGCGTGGACACCATGCACGCCTCGACGGCAGGGAAAGCGCTCGACGCCGGCGCTGCGTTGGTGAACGACGTTTCCGGCCTGGACTACGACCCCGAGATGCCCGCCCTGATTGCTGAGCGGAAGGTGCCCTACGTTCTGCTGCACCGCCGCGGCACGGCCGCGACGATGGGCTCACTCGCCGAGTACGAAAATGTCGTCGACGAGGTGATCGCCGAAATGAGCCAGGTTCGGGACGCTTTCGTCGCAGCCGGTGTGGAGCCACACCAGATCATCCTTGACCCAGGCCTCGGGTTTGCCAAGGATGAGGCCCACAACTGGACAATCCTGCGCGCCATTGACCGGTTCAACGCGCTGGGCCATCGGGTCCTGATCGGTGCTTCACGTAAGCGGTTCCTGGGGACGCTCCTCACCTCGGCGGGCAAAGCAGCCGCACCGCAGGAGCGCGACTCGGCAACCGTTGCGGTGTCGGCGCTGGCCGCGGCCGCAGGCGCCTGGGGTGTGCGCGTGCATGAGGTGGGGCCCAACCTGGACGCCGTCAAGGTTTCCGCCGCGTGGACCGGCTAGGTCCCGACATGACACCGGTCCAGCAGGACACCATCACGATCACCGGAATAACCGCAGTAGGTTTCCACGGCGTTTTCGAGTCCGAGCGCAGGGACGGTCAGCCATTCGTCGTCGACGTCGTCCTGCATCTCGATCTCCGCGAGGCGGGCGCCACCGACGACCTCACCACCACCGCACATTACGGTGACGTCGCTGAGCAGGTTGCCGCGGTCATCACCGGCGACCCCCTGAACCTCATCGAAGCGCTAGCCGAACGGATAGCGTCGCGGCTTCTCGCGTCGTTCCCGGCCGAGACGGTTCAGGTAACGGTTCACAAACCACGGGCGCCGATTCCGGTGCCGTTTGGGGACGTCGCTGTTTCGCTAGTGCGCACCCGGATCGGCCAGGAAGCCTCGTGACCGAACGGGTGCGCTCGGTGCTGGCGTTGGGGAGCAACCTTGGCGACAGTCACAGCACCCTGTCCCTCGCCGTCGCCGACCTGGTGGACAGCGCCCGGGTGCGGTTGCGTGAGGTTTCACCGGTGGTACGGTCGATCCCGGTCGGGGGTCCGGCGGATCAGCCGGAGTACCTGAACATGGTGATCGAAGTCGAAACCGATCTGGGACCCTACGAGTTCCTGGCCCACTGTCAGTCGGTAGAGGAAAAGCATCACCGGACCAGGGACGTCAGGTGGGGACCGAGGACTCTCGACATCGACATCATCACCTTCGGCGACTTCAGGTCAGACGACGAGCGACTGACCATCCCGCATCCCAGGGCAGCCGAGCGGGCATTTGTCCTGCAACCCTGGGCCTGGATGGACTCTACTGCGCTGCTGGGCGGGCGCCTGGTAACCGAGCTGGTCAATGACACCGCGGACCGCACAGGAATCCGACCGTATGAGGGGGCCGACACTCAGTGGGTACCCTAAAGGTCGGCTGGCTGGCAGCATTCGGAGTGGTTGCCGGTATTGGTGGCTGGATGATGAACTGGTGGGCGGGCCGGAACGGTTTTCCGGTTCCGACACTGCACCTGAGTTCGCTGCTGACGGTGGCGGCCATCCTGACCGTAACGCTCACCTTCGGGATCCGGGTCCAGCGCTGGCGGAACGGGCGCCGCGACCGGCCGCTCAACCCCATCCTGGCCGCCCGCACCGTGGTGTTGGCCCAGGCGACAGCGTACGCTGGCGCATTGAACGCCGGCTGGCACCTGGGCATTCTGGTGGATCAGCTTTCGCTCGTCGCCGTGCGCGGTGTGACAGCCTCAGTCTGGGGCACGGTCGCATTGGTGGCCAGCGGCATGGTGATGATCGTTGTGGGGCTGATGGTGCAGGGATTCTGCCGGCTGCCGCCCGACGACGGCGCCACCGGCGTTGACGGGGAAAGTGGTCGCAATGACGAGGGGGAGTATGCGTAAGGAACCTATTGATCCGGCCGGTCTGGAGTGGACACGGGTATCACCGAAGTATCTGAGGGTGCGCCTGCTCGGCTGGGTGATCGGCACGATCATCAACGTCGCCATCTTCAGCATTCCCCTGATCCTGCGTCTCACCGACATCTGGTGGGGCTTCCCACCCATGTGGGTAGCCTGGGCCCTGCCGATCGGGGCGCTGGTTCTTTCCGTTTGGCGAGGAATTCTGCTGCCACGGCAGGTCAGGGCTATCGGCTACGCGGAGCGGCACGAAGACCTGTTGATCCGTACCGGGGTCTTCTACCAACGGACCATGGTGGTGCCCTACGGGCGGATGCAGTACGTGGACGTCGCTGTCGGCCCAATCGAACGGGCCTTCGGATTATGCACCCTGAAGATGCACACCGCTTCCCCCGGCACCAACGCTTCCATCCCGGGGCTGCCAGCAGACGAAGGCGCACGGCTGCGCGAGCAACTCTCTGCCCGTGGTGAGGCGAAGCTGGCCGGACTGTGACAACCCACGACCAGACACCCCATGAGGACCCGGTCGTTCCGGATGAGTCACTGCTGGCGACCTCCGACAATCAATGGCGCCGGGTGCACGTAATTTCCCCACTGGTGCGGGGCTGGATTGCGTTGATCGCAGTCGCCTTTTTTGCGGGCCAAGACCTGTTTGAGAGCCTCCTCAGCGGTGATGGTATTCCCAACCTGTCCGACGGCGGGGCGCGGCTGCCGTGGACCATCGCCGCCATTGCCGGGATCGTGGTGCTCGTCGCGATTGGCTTCCTCCTGTCGTGGTACTTCACGCGCTATCAGGTGACGGCCGAGCATGTGAAGGTCAACTCGGGGATAGTGTTTCGGCAGAACCGGCAGGCACGGCTTGACCGGGTACAGGCCATCGACGTGGTGCAACCCTTCCTGGCGCGGGTCTTTGGCCTGGCGGAACTGAAATTCGAAGTGGCTGACGCAGGCGAGTCCGCTGTCAAGCTCGCATTCCTCAAACTCAGCGATGCGCAACGCTTGCGCGCCACCATCCTGGCCCGGGCAGCGGGGGTCAGCATTGACCCCGATAACCCCGACGATATTCAGGAGGCACCCGAGCGCGAGGTGTTGGCTCTGAAACCCGGGCGGGTGATCGCAGCCGCGCTGCTTTCAGGAACCACCATCTTCCTCATCATCGGTGTGGCAGTGGTGGTTGTCCTGGCGGTGATCCTTGAGCAGGCGGCGCCGCTCGCGGTGATAATACCGTTGGGCCTGGGTGTTGCCGGAGGCTACTGGAGCAGCATCAAGAACGGGTTCAACTTCCGGGCCGCTATTTCCCCGGACGGCATCCGGGTCCGCTACGGGCTGCTGGATACCCGGACACAGACTGTCCCACCCGGGCGAATCCAGGCGGTCGGAATTACCCAGCCCCCGCTCTGGCGGGCCAAGGGCTGGTACCGGATGACAGTCAACGTAGCCGGATACGGCATTTCAGCATCGGGAGACGCCCAGGCGCGGGCAACGCTCCTGCCCGTAGGCACCCGGCAGGACGTCCTACAGATCCTGGCCCTGGTCCTCCCAGACCCCGGCACTGACGAACCCCTCGACGTTTTTGCCGCCGGAATGGAGGGGAGAGACAGCCGGGCCGGGTTCCTCTCGACCCCGCGGCGTGCACGGTGGATTGGGCCGCTGGAATGGCGCCGCAACGGCTTCGCGGTCACCAGGACGGCTCTCCTGATCCGGTCGGGATTCTTCTGGCGGAACCTTGCCGTGGTCCCGCACGAACGGACCCAATCGCTGGCACTTCACCAGGGGCCGGTGTACAGGCGATTCCGGGTCGTCGACCTGTTGCTTCATACCACTCCGGGGCCGGTCAGCCCACGGATCCAGCAGGTCGATGAGGACACCGCCTGGCGGCTCTTTCACGAACAGGGCATCCGCGCCGCTGAGGCGCGTCGCCGCAGTCTGCCGGAGCAGTGGATGAGGCCGGTGGAGGTTGCAGACGCCACGCTGATGCCACCGCCGCCAACCTATGACGGAGCGACACGACCGGACGACGAACCTGAGGAGCTAGAGGAAATGTCGGTGGATGAGGAAGGAACCCCTCGAGATGGCGAGCGGTAGCGGGGCACGGCGCCCGGGCCGACTCGGGGTCGGAGTCATTGGCGCCGGCAAGGTAGGAGCGGTGCTCGGTGCAGCCCTGCGCGCCGCCGACCACGCAATTATCGGGGTGTCGGCTGTTTCTGAGGCGAGTCGGGAACGTGCGGAAATGCTCCTGCCCGGCGTGCCGGTGCTGGAGATTCCGGAGATCATCGAGCGGTCCGAGCTGGTCCTGATCGCGGTTCCCGATGATGCGCTTCCGGAACTCGTCGAGGGTCTGGCCGTGCTCGGGGCATGGCAGCCCGGGCAACTCGTTGCCCACACCTCCGGGCGGTTCGGTATCTCGGTGCTGGACCCAGCCCGCAAGCTAGGAGCCATTCCGCTGGCGTTGCACCCTGCGATGACCTTTACCGGCATGAGCCTTGACCTCGCTCGCCTGCCCGACTGCAGCTTCGGGATTACCGCGCCAACAGCCGTGCTTCCGGTCGCCCAGGCACTGGTAGTCGAAATGGGTGCGGAACCGGTGGCGATTGAAGAAGCTCACCGGCCGCTGTACCACGCGGCACTGGCTCACGCGTCGAACCATCTTGTGACGATCACCGCTCAGTCGACCCAACTGCTCTCTGACATTGGCGTTGAGCAACCCCACCGAATGCTCGGACCACTGATGCGGGCTTCACTTGAAAACGCTCTATCAGCAGGCGAGGGAGCGCTTACCGGGCCAGTGGCACGCGGCGACATAGGGACCGTCGAGGCGCACATGGCGGCTTTGAAAGCCCAACCCTCCGAGGACATCCGCGCCGCCTACCGTTCACTGGCGGTTGCCACCGCCCGACGGGCCGTCGAACGGGGACTTCTCAGCCACGCACAGGGTGCGGCAATCGCCCATGCCCTCGCACTCGATACGTTGGGCACCTCGTGAATGGTTCGAACCGCCCGACGGTGGTCAGGACCCCGGCCGAACTAGCTGAGACCACCGCCGACCTCCTCGACCGACGCCCGGGAACACCCCGCGGTGAGCGGCGTCCCACCCTCGGCTTTGTCCCCACCATGGGTGCCCTCCACGACGGGCACGCGGCACTGGTGAGGGCGGCACGCAAAAACAACGACGTAGTGGTCGCCTCAATCTTCGTCAATCCGCTGCAATTCGGTGAACGAACCGATCTGCAACGCTACCCGCGGCAACTGGATCAGGATTTGGAACTGTTGGCCAACTGCGGGGCAGAGGTGGTCTTTGCCCCCTCGGAGACGGTGATGTATCCGGACGGCCCACCGCTTGTTTCCCTCAACTCCGGTGCCCTCGGTGAAAAGTTTGAAGGGGCCGCCCGGCCAGGGCATTTCGACGGAATGCTCACGGTGGTAGCGAAACTGCTGCACCTTACGGCGCCAACAGTTGACGCCGGGTTCAAGTGCTATTTTGGCCAGAAGGATGCGCAGCAGCTTGCCCTGATCCGCCGGATGGTTCGGGACCTGGACTTCCCCGCCGAAATTGTCACGGTACCAACGGTCAGGACCGCTGATGGGCTGGCGCTCTCCAGCCGCAACCGTTTCCTGACGGCGGCCGAAGAAGAAGCAGCGTTGGTGCTGTCACGTGCGCTACGTCTCCTGGAGGGTCGGGCGGAACGGAATGAGCCGCTGGACCTGGACTCCGCAGTGGCATTGGTCACTAGCCAGCCGCTGGTGGAACTGGACTATTTTGAGGTTGTCCACCCCTCGACGCTCGAACCGTTGGCCTTCAACTGCCGCCAGACACCCTTCACCGGAGAGGCATTGGCGCTGATCGCGGCGAAGGTTGGAACGGTCAGACTAATTGATAACGCTCCACTGGGGTCCTGAGCGAACCGCGATCTTGATCGGCTGCAAATCCGGGTGGCGAAAAGCAGCCGGTAAACTTATATCTCGTGACCCCAGATAATTCCAGCACCGCCAAAGAATCAGTCCTCGCCGATGTCGTGGGCAACGCCGACGAAACCAACGAGCAGATGCGTATCCGCATGGAGAAACGCGAGCGGCTGCTCGAACGGGGGGATGAGGCCTACCCGGTTAAGCCGGCGCGCACACACTCGTTGGCCGAGCTGCGGAAAGAGTTTGGGCAATTGCCCGCTGAAGCCACCACCGGTGAGATGGTGTCGGTGGTGGGTCGAGTGGTGTTCATTCGCAACACCGGGAAACTGTGTTTCGCGACGCTGCAGGAGGGTGGTGGGGCCAGGCTCCAGGCCATGCTCAGCCTGGCCGAAATTGGTGACCAGTCGCTTGCGGACTGGAAAGCGCTGGTGGACCTCGGGGACCACGTTGAAGTGCACGGTGAAGTAATCAGTTCCAGGCGCGGGGAGCTCTCGGTCATGGCGGACGGGTGGAGCATGGCCTCAAAGGCACTGCGCCCGCTGCCAACCCTGCATACGGGAGTCAGCGAGGAAACCCGGGTCAGGCAACGCTACGTCGATCTGATGGTGCGCGAAGAAGCGCGGGAGATGGTTCGAACCAGGGCCGCTATCGTGCGATCCATTAGGGAAACTCTGCACTCGCTGGAATATGTAGAAGTAGAAACGCCAATGCTGCAGTTGGTGCATGGCGGTGCTGCTGCACGACCGTTTGAAACCCATCTCAACGCTTTCGATCAGAAAATGACTCTTCGAATCGCACTGGAGCTTTATTTGAAGCGGGCGGTCGTCGGCGGAATAGACCGGGTCTATGAGATTGGCCGGATTTTCCGCAATGAGGGGGTCGACTCAACTCACAGCCCCGAATTCACCATGCTGGAGTGTTACGAGGCGTACACCGACCAGTTCGGAATGGCCGAACGAATGAAGGAAATCATTCTTAATTGTGCGGACATCCTGGGCACACGGACCATCGAAACAGAGGCCGGCGTGATTGACCTTGATGGGGAATGGCGGTGGCTCGGCGTGTACCCGGGGCTTTCGGAGGTAGTGGGTAGCGAGGTAACTCCGGAGACATCCGCTGAGGAGCTCCGGAATATCGCCGAAATCCACCAGGTGAAGATTGCGCCGGAATGGGGCAGCGAAAAGCTTGTCCTCGAATTGTTCGGCGAGCTGGTTGAGCCGACCCTGATCCAACCGACTTTTGTCTACGACTACCCTCCCTCGGCCCAGCCGCTGGCCCGGCCGCACCGGGAGGATCCCGCTCTGATTGAGGCATGGGACCTGATCATCGGCGGAATGGAGCGAGGAACGGCGTTCTCTGAACTCATCGACCCGGTGGTGCAGAGGGCACGCCTGGTTGAGCAGTCCCTGCAGGCAGCTGCCGGCGACCACGAGGCTATGCAGTTCGATGAGGATTTCCTCCGCGCGCTCGAATATGGCGCACCCCCCATGGGAGGCATCGGCCTTGGGATTGATCGACTGGTGATGCTGTTCACCAATGCAGGTATTAGGGAAACCATCCTGTTTCCCATTCTGAAACCAGTTGGAGATAGTCGTGCTTGAGTATGTTGCGGTATTGCTGCCATCGATAGGGGTCGGGGCGATCTTTTACTTTGTCATGCGGTCCATTTTCAACGCGGATAGGGCTGAGCGCGAAGCAATGAGCCAGGCCGAGGAGCGTCAGGCCCAGGCACAGCAGGAAGCGCCAGTTGCAACCCCCGATCACGAGGACCCAACCGAGTCCCGATGAAGTAGTTCTGTTCGCCTTTTCGAAAAAGTTCCCAAAAGTAGGATTTTTCACACTTTGACGATTACTGTCTGCCTAGCCCATAATTAGAGTTACATATAAATTTAGTACAAAACGCAGGAGCTAACCGTGGCACAAAAAGTAAAGATCCTCCTGATCGATGACCTCGACGGTGGCGAAGCTGATGAAACCGTACGTTTTGGCCTTGATGGTGTGCAGTATGAAATAGATCTTTCAAAATCCCATGCGAAAGAACTCAGGGCCGCTATGAGCAATTACGTATCCGGGGCCCGCCGTAGCACGCAGGTAAAAGCGCGGGTGGCGACGCCGGGCCGTAACCAGGAAGCAGCCCAGGTGCGTGAATGGGCGCGAGCCAATGGCCACAATGTCTCGGCGCGTGGACGCGTCAACAGCGAAATCGTCGAGGCCTACCGGGCAGCACAGCGCTAAAGAGGAACCGGGCTGCGCCCCCTGGGGCGCAGTCGCAGGTGGGTGTGATATCTCGCCTGTGGCGAACACGCTCCAAAAGCCTGTGCAGGACACGTAGCATCGAATTACGCGTTAGCTAGGAGTGTGCCCCATGTTTGAGAGATTTACCGACCGCGCCCGTCGTGTTGTAGTGCTGGCCCAAGAAGAGGCCCGCATGCTCAACCACAATTACATCGGCACCGAGCACATCCTGCTCGGGCTCATCCACGAGGGTGAAGGGGTCGCCGCAAAGGCGCTCGAATCCCTCAGCATCTCCCTCGGCGCCGTCCGTGAGCAGGTCCAGGAGATCATCGGCCAGGGCCAGCAGGCACCGTCCGGCCACATCCCGTTCACCCCGCGCGCCAAGAAGGTACTTGAGCTTTCGCTGCGGGAAGCGCTGCAGCTCGGCCACAACTACATTGGCACCGAGCACATCCTGCTCGGGCTCATCCGTGAGGGTGAAGGCGTCGCAGCCCAGGTACTGGTCAAGCTTGGCGCCGACCTCAACCGTGTCCGCCAGCAAGTGATCCAGCTGCTGTCCGGGTATCAGGGCAAAGAGCCTGCGTCAGTGGGCGGCCAGCAGCAGGAAGGCACCCCAGCCGGTTCGGTGGTCCTTGACCAGTTTGGGCGGAACCTCACCCAGGCTGCCCGCGAAGGCAAACTTGACCCGGTTATTGGGCGTGCCCTGGAAATGGAACGCGTGATGCAGGTGCTGTCGCGCCGCACCAAGAACAACCCTGTTCTGATCGGTGAGCCAGGCGTCGGCAAGACGGCAGTCGTCGAAGGTCTCGCGCAGGCAATTGTCCGCGGTGACGTGCCCGAGACGATCAAGGACAAGCAGTTGTACACCCTCGACCTCGGGTCGCTGGTGGCAGGATCCAGGTACCGCGGAGACTTCGAGGAACGCCTCAAGAAGGTGCTCAAGGAAATTCGCACCCGCGGCGACATCATCCTGTTCATCGACGAGATCCACACCCTGGTGGGTGCGGGAGCCGCAGAAGGTGCAATTGATGCCGCTTCGATACTGAAGCCGATGCTCGCCCGGGGGGAGTTGCAGACCATTGGCGCGACCACCCTCGACGAGTACCGCAAGCACATCGAGAAGGATGCGGCCCTGGAGCGTCGATTCCAGCCCATTCAGGTGCAGGAACCGTCAGTGGCGCACACCATTGAGATCCTCAAGGGCCTGCGGGACCGTTACGAAGCACATCACCGCGTGTCGATCACCGACGAGGCGCTCACCTCGGCTGCGACGCTCGCCGAGCGTTACATTTCGGACCGGTTCCTGCCCGATAAGGCAATCGACCTGATCGATGAGGCTGGTGCGCGGCTGCGTATCCGCCGGATGACAGCCCCGCCCGAGCTGAAGGAAATTGACGACCGCATTGCGGACGTCAAGCGGGAGAAGGAGTCGGCGATCGATGCGCAGGACTTCGAGGGTGCCGCCTCACTGCGCGACAAGGAGCAGAAGCTTCATGACGAGCGGATGGAGAAGGAGCGTCGTTGGAAGTCGGGCGGTCTCGATGACATTGCCGAGGTCGATGAGGAACTCATTGCTGAGGTCCTCGCCAACTCAACCGGTATTCCGGTCTTCAAGCTCACCGAAGAAGAGTCCACGAGGCTCCTCAAGATGGAGGACGAGCTGCACAGGCGGGTCGTCGGGCAGAACGACGCCATCAAGGCGATCTCGCAGGCAATCCGGCGCACACGTGCCGGGCTGAAGGATCCGAAACGGCCGGGTGGATCATTTATCTTCGCCGGCCCCACCGGTGTCGGTAAGACCGAGCTCGCCAAGGCCCTGGCGGAATTCCTGTTCGGTGATGAGGACGCGTTGATCACCCTCGACATGTCCGAATACTCCGAGAAGCACACGGTGTCCCGGCTCTTTGGTGCCCCTCCCGGTTATGTGGGCTACGAAGAGGGTGGGCAGCTCACCGAAAAGGTGCGGCGCCGTCCGTTCTCGGTTGTGCTGTTCGATGAGGTCGAGAAGGCCCACGCGGACCTGTTCAACTCGCTCCTCCAGATCCTGGAAGACGGTCGCCTGACTGACAGCCAGGGCCGGGTGGTGGACTTCAAGAACACGGTCATCATCATGACCACCAACCTCGGCACCCGGGATATTTCCAAGGGCGTCATGACGGGTTTCCAGTCCGGCACCGACACCACCACCACCTACAACCGGATGAAGGCGAAGGTGACGGAAGAGCTGAAGCAGCACTTCCGCCCAGAGTTCCTCAACCGTGTTGATGACACGGTGGTGTTCCCACAGCTCACCCAGGACGAGATTGTCGAGATCGTCGACCTGTTCCTTGAACGGCTGGGCAAGCGGATGGCTGACAAGGGGATGAGCATCGAGCTGACCCCCGCGGCGAAGGTACTGCTGGCCACCCGCGGTTACGATCCTTCGATGGGTGCCCGGCCGCTGCGCCGCACCATCCAGCGGGAGATCGAGGACCAGCTCTCCGAGAAGATTCTGTTCGGTGAACTGAAGTCCGGTGAACTGGTCTCCGTTGATGTCGAAGGCGAAGGGGACGAAGCCCGCTTCACCTTCGTTGGGCACGGTGCTCCGAAAGAAATTGAAGATGCTCCTGCGGCTATTGAGGCCACGGTCCCCGAGTAGACAGCGGTGACGCCGGGTGGCGTCAGCCTGAAGGCCTCCGGCCGGCACCATGGTGCTGGCCGGGGGCCTTCGGTTTATCAGCTACCGACACGGCAGGCCCGACCGGAAGCTCACCTTGTGTGCCTGAAGCAACTTATTACTCTCTCAGAGAAGTCGCTGTGAACCACACCACGTCCGCTGCGGGACGGTGGTAGACAGGGGCGATGACACCCGAATCGGAACAGCAGCCCGAAACCCCCTTCCACGACCTGGATCTCTTCATCGCGATGCCCCGGCTGGCCGCCCTGGCGCTGAGCCCCGACGGGTCTCGACTGGTGACGACCGTGGCTACGCTCAATGCCAAGGCAACTGAATACGGGACGGCGCTCTGGGAAGTTGATCCGCGCGGAGAGCAACCCGCGCGCCGGATTACGCGCAGCGCCAAGGGCGAAACGGGTGCCTCTTTCCTGGCTGGCGGGGACCTGCTGTTCACCTCGGCGCGGCCCGATCCGGATGGGGCAGAGGGGGACGCGGCCAAGGAACCCACCAACGCGATCTGGCGGCTCCCGTCCCGGGGAGGGGAGGCGCAGCTGGTGCTCTCTCGCCAGGGCGGTGTGAGCAGCGTACTGACGTCCTCCGAGGCGGAGTCCGCCATCGTCGTCGCTGAAGTCCTCGCGGGTTCGACTGACGAGGGCGACGACGGCGCGCGCCGTACTCTGCGGAAGGAAGCCAAGGTGGGCGCCATCCTGCACTCCGGTTATCCGGTTCGTTATTGGGATGCCGATCTAGGTCCGGCAGAGCCTCGTTACTTCGCGTTGGAGGGGAAGGGGACCGTCGGGCAGCCGCTCCAGGCAACCGACGCTGCAGCCCGGTTCGAGCTCCGCAACATCACACCCGCCGCAGGCACCTCCCTCAGGAACGCCAAGCAGGTGATCAGCCCGAACGGTTCAGTTGTGGTGACAGCGGTGAGTATTCCGGTGGGTAAGGGGGATGCGCGAAGCATACTTGCCAGGATTGATGTTGCCACCGGGGAGCGCTCGGTCCTGCTCGACGACCCCGGCTACGACTTCTCGCCCGGACCGATCAGCCCCGACGGTGCCACCCTGGTGGTCCACCGGGCCAGACGGACCACCGCTGAGGTTGCGCCGCAACAAACACTTGGCCTGCTTCCACTTGCCGGCGGGGAACTCCTTCCCCTTGCCGCAAAGTGGGACCGTTGGCCGTCCCCGGCTGCGTGGTTGCCCGATGGCAGCGCAGTGCTGGTCACTGCCGATGAGGAGGGCGCCTCGCCACTGTTTTTGATCGACGTAGCCACCAATGAGGTGACCCGGGTGACCAGCGACGCAGCCTCGTACACCAACGCGGTGGTGGCCCCCGATGGTCACACCGCCTACGCACTGCGCAGCTCCTACGAATTTCCCGCCGAGGTGGTCACAATTGACCTCATCAACCGAACCGTGGCGGCACTACGGGGACCAGTCGAGCGACCAGCCTTGTCGGGGCGGCTGGAACGAGTAGAGACCACCGCCGACGATGGACAGACGATTGGATCCTGGCTGGTCCTCCCCGCCGGAGCTGACTCTTCCCGGCCCGCTCCGCTGCTTTTATGGATCCACGGCGGCCCGCTGGGCTCCTGGAACGCCTGGACCTGGCGGTGGTCGCCGTGGCTGCTGGCGGCCCAGGGCTACGCGGTCCTGCTCCCTGATCCAGCCTTGTCTACCGGGTACGGCCAGCACATGATCGACCGGGGCTGGGGGCAGTGGGGCAAAGCACCGTTCACTGACCTGATGACAGCAACCGATGCCGTGGTAGCACGAGACGACATCGACGAGACCCGGACCGCCGCCATGGGCGGGTCCTTCGGCGGCTACATGGCCAACTGGATAGCTGGCCACACGGACCGGTTCACCGCTGTAGTCACCCACGCCAGTCTGTGGGCGCTCGACCAGTTTGGCCCAACCACTGATGCGTCCTACTACTGGGAGAAGGAGATGACGCCCGAGATGGCGTCGGAAAACTCTCCGCACCACCACGTGGAGAACATATCGACACCCATGTTGGTGATCCACGGGGACAAGGATTACCGCGTCCCAATCGGAGAGGGCCTCAGGCTCTGGTACGAACTGCTGTCACGATCCCAGCTGGCAGTAGATGAGGAAGGCCGGACCGCTCACCGGTTCCTTTACTTCCCGGATGAGAACCACTGGATTCTCAAACCCCAGCACGCGAAAGTCTGGTACGGCGTCGTCGGGCATTTCCTGGCGCACCACGTCCTCGGTGAACGCACAGACCTGCCCCCCGAACTCGGACTGTAGCTGATACCTGCGGCAGGGTTTGTAGACTGCCTTAGTGAGTTCCTCCTTCAGAATCCGGCCCGCGCGTACTTCCGACGTCCCAGCAATCAAGGCGTTGGTGGCCCCGCTTGCTGAGAGCCGGGTACTGATGGCCAAGGAAACTGTTGCCTACTATGAGGGTTTGCAGGAGTTCCGGATTGCCGAGGACGACGACGGCGTCCTCGGTTGCGGGGCGCTGCACGTCATGTGGGAAGACCTGGCGGAGATCCGCACCCTTGCCACGTTCCAGGCCGCGAAGGGGCGCGGCGTCGGCAGTGCGCTGGTGGCGAAGCTGCTCGACGACGCGCGCGCCCTGGGCGTCGAACGCGTCTTCTGCCTGACCTTTGAAGTGGAGTTCTTCCAGCGCCAGGGGTTCCAGGTGATGGCTGACCAGTCGGCCGTGGACCCGGCGGTCTATTCGGAACTCCTTCGTTCCCACGACGAGGGCGTCGCCGAATTTCTCGACCTTGCCCGGGTCAAACCGAACACCCTCGGCAACACCCGGATGATCCGTCAGCTCGGAAATAGCCCGCATGAGGTGGCAAACCGAGGCCAGGATCGATAAGCTAAGTGAGCTTGGCATCTATGATGATGCGAAAAGCGGGACCCGGACCCGGGCCCCGACACACCGAGCGGAAGTAGGTCAGACTATGGGTGCAGACGACAAGGCAGCAAACAGCGGCGAGAAGCTGGGCGGAAAGATCAAAGAAGGCGTTGGCAAGCTCACCGGCAACGAAAAGATGGAAGCCGATGGCCACAAGGACCAGGCCTCCGGCGACATCAAGAACGCCGGCGAAAACGTCAAGGACGCCTTCAAGGGTGACAACCGCTAGATCTGGTCCAGCAGGCGTTCACCCGATTCATAGTCGCCAGTGGAAGCCGCCGAAGGATTAGTGCTGTGGGAGGAGCCGAGCGTAAGTAGCTCGGGGGCCTCCCACAGCCGTTTAACCAGTAGTGCACCCTATAGGCAAGCAGTTAGCCGGAGGGTAGGGTTCAGACAAGGCCAGCAGGTCCGGCGGGCCGGCAAACCCAATCCTGTGTCCTTTCACCGAGGAGCCGCCATGAAAAAGCTAATCAATGACCCAAAGCAGGTCGTCACCGAGTCCGTTGAAGGGTTCGGGGCCGCCCACGCAGACCTGGTCAATGTCCACCCCGACCCCCTGTTCATCACCCGGAAAGACGCACCCCGCCAAGGAAAAGTCGGGCTGGTCTCCGGCGGGGGTAGCGGTCACGAACCGCTGCACGCCGGATATGTGGGTCGAGGAATGCTCGATGCCGCCGTACCCGGGGCCATGTTCACCTCCCCGACCCCCGACCAGATTCTCCCAGCCACCACAGCTGTTGATGGGGGAGCGGGGGTGCTCCACATTGTGAAGAACTACACGGGCGACGTCCTGAACTTTGAAACCGCAGCCGAGCTCGCTGAAGCCGAGGGCGTGACCGTGCGGACGGTCCTGGTGAACGACGACGTCGCAGTCGAGGATTCGCTGTACACCGCTGGCAGACGCGGCGTCGGCGGAACGGTCCTCGTTGAACGGATCGCGGGCGGCGCAGCCGAGCGGGGAGACACCCTCGATGCGGTGACTGCAATCGCCCAGCGTGTCATCGACAATGTCAGGTCCATGGGGGTGGCGCTCGCCGCCTGTACTGTGCCGCACGCCGGCCAGCCGAGCTTCGACCTCACCGACGACGAGATCGAGATCGGCATCGGCATCCACGGTGAACCCGGCAGGCATCGCATTGCGATGGAAAACGCCGACGGGATCACCGGACGGCTGATGGAGCCAATCCTCGCCGATCTCAAGGTGGACAGCGGCGAGAAGGTGCTGCTCTTCGTCAATGGCATGGGAGGCACGCCGGCAAGTGAGCTGTACATCGTCTACCGGCGCGCCAGGCAACTCCTTGAGGAGCAGGGAATCGTTGTTGAACGATCCCTGGTGGGCAACTACATCACCGCCCTGGAAATGCAGGGCGCCTCGATCACCGTGCTGCGACTTGACGACGAAATGGTCGAGTTGTGGGATTCGCCAGTTAACACTGCGGCGCTCCGGTGGGGAGTCTAGGCGTGGTAGAGGGATCCACCAGTACCCTCACCACTGAATGGGTGGTCGCGTGGCTGCGGGAGAGTGCCCGGGTGGTCAGCGAGAATCGGCAATACCTGATCGACCTTGATCGGGCTATCGGCGATGCCGATCACGGTGAGAATCTCGATCGTGGGTTCACGGCGGTAGTGAAAAAGCTCGACGACGGTACACACCCCGCCACGCCGGGTGCCGTGCTGAAGCTGGCCGCGATGACCCTCATGTCATCCGTGGGGGGCGCAGCTGGGCCCCTCTATGGAACCGCCCTGCTCCGTGCAGCCACCTCGCTGGGCGACACCGAGGCAATAGGCCCTGACGACGTCGCCGGGCTGCTGACCGCTGCCCGCGATGGGATAGTAGCGCGCGGCAAGGCCGAATCCGGTGACAAGACGATGGTCGATGCCTGGACTCCTGCGGCTGAGGCGGCAGGCACCGCCGCGATGGCCGGCGCATCGGTTGCAGAGGTGCTGGCGGCCGCCGCCAACGCTGCAAACGCCGGGGCCGCGGCTACCGAACCCCTGATTGCACGGAAGGGCCGTGCCAGCTACCTCGGCGAACGCAGCGCCGGCCACCTCGACCCGGGCGCCGTCTCGTCAGGGTTGATTTTGCAGGCAGCGGCCGATGCGGCAGGTGCGCACGAGTGAACGTTGGCTTGGTCATTGTGTCCCATAGTTCGAAGATCGCCGAGGGAATCTGCGACCTCGCCCGTGAGATGGCGGGGGACGTCCCGCTCGTCGCCGCCGGTGGGTTGGACGATGATTCTGGTGTCCCACTGATCGGAACCAGCTTCGAGAAGGTGCTTGAGGCTATTTCGACGGCGGACCAGGGTGCCGGCGTCGTGCTCCTGACAGATCTGGGCTCTGCCGTGATGACGGCCGAGATGGCGCTTGAGTTCATTGACAGCGACCAGCGTTTGCGGGTCAGGCTTGCCCGCGCAGCCCTGGTCGAAGGTACAGTCGCCGCGGCCGTCGAGGCGCAGTCCGGAGCCGATGTAGACACGGTGACACGTGCCGCCGAGACAGCGATCGTCGCGCTGGATCCAACGGAGCTCGAGCCGTTTGTCAGCCATGCTGCAGCCGCGCCCGGAGAAGGCGGATCTCAATCCTCCACCGATGGAAATACGGTTGAGGCAGCCTGGGAATTGCCCAACCCGATGGGGTTGCACGCCCGCCCCGCGGCAACCCTGGCCCGGATGATGAGTGAACTGGATGTGGAGGTGACGGTCAACGGGGTGGACGCGAAGTCGGTGATGCTGCTCATGAGCCTGGGTCTCGGCCAGGGCAAGGTCCTGACCGCGTCAGCCGCTGGCCCCGACGCGCAGAAAGCCATTGATCAGATAGGTGCTGAGGTGGCCAGCGGGTTCGGGGAACTCTGAAGCGGTCTGGGCCGGTCAGCTGGGGAGGCTGATGCCGGCCGGGGTCTCGCTGGCAAGACCATCCGCCACGAGCCCGTCAAGGGACCGTTCGAGTTGCTCCCTTGACGCGTTAAGGCGGTGCAGTTTCATGAGCGGGGACACTACGGTGCCGGGCGGCGAGCCGAGCGCGAGGTCCACCGGTTCGGCAACGAGCACCTCCCTGATCACCGGTGCCACCGCGTCCCGAAGGACTCCCATCATCGCCCCGCGCACCTGACGATCCGTCCCGGCCCAAGCCTGTCCCCTGGGCACGTAATGAGGTTCCGGTCGCCCCGCAGCAACCCATGCGCAGGCGTCGAGCACCGGACACTGGGAGCACTTGGGGGCCCGGGCAGTGCAGATCAATGCGCCAAGCTCCATCACTGCCGCGTTCCACTTGACTGATTCGCCGTCGTCGTCGGGCAGGAGGTCAGCCGCCCG
>NZ_ASZW01000246.1:57476-57759 GCF_000468215.1 Arthrobacter sp. CAL618
CAGGGTGGGGGCCGGCAGAGCATCCCCGCCGAGCAGCCGCGCGTGGACTCTGCGGATGTTGGTGTCAACAACTGTCTCCCGCTTCCCGTACGCAAACGCTGCCACCGCAGCAGCCGTATAGGTGCCGACGCCGGGAAGAGTCAGGAGCTCCGCGGCGGTGCGGGGCACCCGGCCCCCGTGGTGTTCGACGATGGCCCCCGCGGCCGCGTGGAGGCGCAGGGCGCGGCGCGGGTAACCAAGTCGCCCCCAGTGCCTCAAAGCATCACCGGCTGGAGCCGCGGCA
>NZ_ASZW01000246.1:57768-70207 GCF_000468215.1 Arthrobacter sp. CAL618
GAGCCAGTCGGCGTAGACGGGCAGGACCCGCACCACCGGTGTCTGCTGCAACATGAACTCGCTGACCATTACCGCCCAGGGGGTTCGCCCGGGACCACGCCACGGGAGGTCCCGGGCCTGGACGTCGAACCAGCCAATGATGCGTCGATGCAGCTGGGCGGTGGGAACCGGGATCATTGGCACTCCTGATAGTTGACCATCAATACTGTACTGACCGGCGTGGTGTGACGCGCATCCGAGGATTGGGTCCCTAGCCTTAACCCATGGATTCACACGGGGGGCCGTCGCGAGGCGGGCCGCAGGACAGGTCAGCGCGGCCGTCCAACGCGCCCCGGGTCAGCCCGAAGGTGTATCGCCGACGCAGGATTGTGGTGCTGGTCCTGGGCCTCATCCTGGCCGGCGTACTGGTATGGGGCGGAATCGCCCTAGCTGGCCTCATCGGCAACGGTGCGAACACCGACGACGCCGTGAGCGCACCCACCGGATCGGCCCAACCAGCCCCCTCAACCTCCCCGTCCGAACCAACGGCAGAAGTCAGCGAGCCCGCAGCACCGACCGAATCCGCAGCACCGACCGTGTCCCCTTCGCCATCGGAACCCGAGTGTGGTCCGGAGCTGGTGGAAGTCAGCGCATCGACCGATGCGGACGCCTACGCCCCCGAAGAGAATCCAGTGCTCACGCTGACGGTAACCAACACTGGTGATATCCCCTGCCCGGTCAATGTGGGAACCTCACAGATGGAATTCCTGGTCACCAGCGGTGAGGATCGCATCTTCTCCTCTGCCGACTGCCAGGAAGGCGCCGAGGACCTCAACCGGGACATCCCGCCGGGCGGGTCGGAGGAAGCGAACTTCACGTGGGAACGAAACCGTAGCGCACCGGGTTGCCAGGCGGTCGAGGCGAACCCTACCCCCGGTTTTTACAACCTGACGGTGACGCTCGGCGAACGGACAAGCGAAGAAGCAACTTTCGAGCTGCAATAGCAGCTACATGAAACGGTCGAGCAGGCTCGTTTCAGCGATCCTTGACAGTCCCTCACGCACGGTCCGGGCACGTTGCTCACCGATCCCATCCACAGCCATCAGGTCATCAATGTTCGCTGCCATCAGGTTTTGCAGGCCCTCGAAGTGGTCGACCAGCCGGTTCGCCACTGCAGGCGGCACAGCCTTGATGCCGGACACCAGCCTGAAACCCTTGGGTTGCACCACTGCGTCCAGAGAGTCAACCGAGGGATTGAAGCCCACCACGCTGGCGATGGTGCCGAGGTCGATGAGGTCGGTGGAGCTGAAGGCCTGCAGCTTCGCAAGTTGCTCTTCGACCACCAGGTTGGCGTCTCCAAGGTCCAGGTAATCCCGGAGCACCATTTCGCTGCCCGGGCCCAGCCCGGTGGTCAGTTCTTCCACCTGCAGTGAGAGGAGCCGGCCATCGACGCCGAGCTCGAGCACGTACTGCGAAATTTCCTCGGAGATGCGTCGGACCATCTCCTGGCGTTGCAGGGTCACCGCAACATCCCGGACCGTGACCATCGCCTCGATTTCCAGGGCGGACAGCGAGCCGGTCACCTGGTCCAGTCGTGCCCGATAGCGTTCGAGGGTGGCGAGGGCCTGGTTGGCTCTTGCCAGGACCGGCTCGGAGCCTTCCAGCACATGCCGCAGTCCGTTGATGTAGAGGGCGATGATGTGCATCGACTGGCTGACTGAGATGACCGGGAGCCCGGTCTGGATGGCTACCCGCTCTGCTGTCCGGTGCCGTGTCCCGGACTCCTGGGTATAGATGGTGTGGTCAGGTACCAGCTGCACGCCCGCCCGGAGGATATTGCTTGCATCCTTATCGCAAACGATGGCGCCGTCCATTTTGGCAAGTTCCCGGAGTCGGGTGGGGGAGAAGGTGATACCGATATCGAACCCGCCGGAACAGATCGAATCCACGGTGCGGTCAAAGCCGAGGACGATCAAGGCTCCGGTACGCCCGCGAAGGATGCGTTCGAGACCATCCCGCAACTGGGTGCCCGGCGCAACGCGCGCCAAAGTGGCCTTCAACGCGTCCTCTGGGCTGCGAACCATTGCCACTTCCTTTCGGCTACCGGCGTTGCCAACCGGTTCCCGGATGTGCAAGGCCCTGCCGCGCAGGCACCAACGCAGCCGTTCCAATCCTAGTGGGCGCGCCGCCTAAACCCGGATACCAGCTACGGGCGCAAATGTATAACGGTTATCCGCCGGTCCAGCCGGAAGTCTAAAAGAGTAGCTCCAGGGCTTCGGTCAGGGTCGATACCTCGTGCACCTTGAACCCCGCTGGAACCTTGCCTGGCCCATTGGGTGAAGCCGGCACCACAGCGTGGGTGAAGCCGAGCCGTTCGGCCTCCTGCACCCGCTGGGCGATGCCAGGAACGGGCCTGACCTCACCGGCAAGGCCCACCTCGCCGAAGGCGATGAGCCGGGCTGCGAGCGGCTGGTTGGTTTTCGCCGAGGCGATGGCCAGCGCCACTGCCAGATCGGTGGCCGGCTCACTGAGCTTCACCCCGCCGACTGTTGCAACGTAGCTGTCGTCCTTATGCAGGCTCAACGAAGCGCGCTGCTGGAGAACAGCCAGCAGCATGGCCACCCGTGAACTGTCGAGCCCGCTGGTTGCCCGCCGGGGTTGCGAGTTCGACGACTCCGCGAGGAGAGCTTGCACCTCGGCCAGCAGCGGCCTGCGCCCCTCCAGAGTTACGGTGATGCAGGTGCCGGACACGGGGTCTTTGGTACGCGACACGAACAGGCCGCTCGGATCGGCGAGGCCCTCCACGCCAGTCTCGGTCAGGTCGAAGCAGCCCACCTCGTCCGTGGGCCCATACCGGTTCTTGATGGCCCGCATCAGGCGAAGCCGTGAGTGACGATCCCCTTCAAACTGGCACACCACATCCACCAGGTGCTCCAGCAGGCGGGGGCCGGCGATGGACCCGTCCTTGGTGACATGCCCCACCAGGATGGTGGTCATGCCTCGGGTCTTCGCGGCGGCGATCAGCGAGGCGGCAACCTCCCGCACCTGCGTGACCCCGCCGGCGGTCCCGTCGACGGCGGCGCTACTCAGGGTTTGAACCGAGTCCACGATCAGCAGCGACGGCGACAACCGTTCCACCTGCCCGAGGGCCTGCCCCAGATCGGATTCGGCGGTGAGGTAGAGGGTGTCGGCGAGGGCGCCGATCCGCTCTGCCCGTAGCTTCACCTGGGCTGACGATTCCTCCCCGGTGATATACAGCACATCCTTGCCGAGTCGCGCCACCCGGGCCGCGACGTCGAGTACCAGGGTGGACTTGCCCACGCCGGGTTCCCCCGCGAGGAGGATCACCGCGCCCGGTACCAGGCCGCCACCGAGAACCCGGTCCAGCTCACCAATCTGCGTCGGCTGGTAGGACGCGGCACTGGCGTCGATCTCCGAGATCCGCAGGGCTGGAGTGGCGACGGTGACAGCCGCCGTCGTTCTCGCCACCACCTGGCCGGTCTCCTCGACCGTCCC
The DNA here is from genome assembly GCF_000468215.1 of Arthrobacter sp. CAL618. NCBI lineage: Bacteria > Bacillati > Actinomycetota > Actinomycetes > Micrococcales > Micrococcaceae > Arthrobacter > Arthrobacter sp. CAL618. The sequence continues at coordinate 61,264 of NZ_ASZW01000246.1, forward strand.
CCAGGCCTGACATTCACCGCAGCGGCCCACCCATTTCGCGGTAGTCCAACCGCATTCTCCACACCGGTAGGCGGGTGCGGAGGTGCGTGCCGGGCGTGCTGTCTTTGTAGCCATGCCCTCTAACGTACCGGCGGGTAGGGACGTGCAGCGGCAAAGACACTACTGCGGGAGCCAGCTTTGACCAGGCTCACAATTTCGGCAGGTACCCGGCAGCCTCATCGTGGGGGAGACCCGTTGCCTCCAGAAGGTCAACTATCAGAGGGCGGTACAGCAGCACCAGCCCTTCTCCCTCCAACCGTTGGATCCGCAGGAGACGGGGGTGGAGCATGGTGGCCACTGCCGCAAGGTCTTCCCGTGCCTGGCGGAGCGTCAGCCCCCGTTCGGGGGCGCTGGCCGCCGAGAGGGCCCGGCCAAGCATATCGACGGCATCGGCGGTGTCCTCAATGACCTGGGAGAGTTCCTGCACTGCCTCGTCGGTGAGCGCAGCGTGGTTGATGACCGAGGTCAGCCGTCGGGTGAATACCCGGGCGTTACGGACGGCAAGGTCTATCGAATCGATTGATCCTCCGAGCTCGGCAAGTTCCTGCCGATGGCGCCGGTAGGCGGGGGAGAGGCGTGCCACTTCCCTGGCCGCCCCCATGCTGCCGGAGAGACCCTCCATCAGGGGCTGGCAGCTGCGTGCCCTGATCAGGGCGTGCCAGGCCAGGGTCGGGTCGCTGCGGGTCAGCGCGGTCGACGATTCGCGAAGCACAGTAGAGAGTTCGCCCAGTAACTCCCGCATGTTCGTTTTGGGCTCTTTCCGTGGGTCCTTTGGCGCGAGGATCACAATCACCAGGGCGAACAGACCGCCGACGATGGCGTCGACACTGCGGGTGAATGGGCCGCCGTCGGGGGCTGGGAGTAGTACCACCAGCAAGGACTGCAGGCCCAGCTGCGTGGTGAAGATGGTACCGCTGTCCAGGAATCGTGCCAGGAGGATCGACACGAACAGCACCACCGCTGCCTGCCAGATCCCGGTGCCAAACAGGGCCAGGAGGACGTCTCCCAGCGCAATGCCGAGAGTGCAGCCCACCCCAACTTCCAACACCCGGCGAAGCCGNNNCGCGGGTCGCGGGTGAAACCGAGCGCAATCATCGAGGAGGTGGCGGCGAATAGCGGTCCGCTGTGACCAAGGACCCGTTCCGCGAAGACATAAGCGCCCACCGCACAGACGGTCATCTGGATGGCGGGGATTACCGAGTTGGAACTCCGCCGGAAACCTACCCGCGTCCGGTTGCGAACAAAGGAGCGGGCTCGCGAGAAGTTTGATGGCCGCGACATGAAACCCAGCCTAGCCCCGGTTTCCCGGGTTGGGGGCCGCAACCGCGCCAGGAGATCCGCACAGCAACCGGAGCGGTTTGGCAAGGCTAATGAACGGGCCGATCGCAACTGTACGTTTCACGTTCACCCTCCGTTCACTTTGATCCGTCAGTCTCTTTACCTGTGGCGCCTAGCTTATTCAAGGTACGCATACTGAAAAGTTCAGATTCTCGTTTTTCATAGGTGCCCACAGCACCAATTTTCGACTCCCTGGAAGGGGCAACATCAAGTGAAGGTTCTTCGCTTTGGCCGCGCAGCGGCAGTAATCTCTGTCGCCGCGCTCGCATTGACCGCCTGCGGCACCGACAGCGCAACCGACGAGCCGGCAGCAACCACCGGGGACAACGGCTCCGCGGAAAGCACGGTAACTGGCACGCTGACGGGCTCTGGCGCTTCCTCCCAGGGTGCGGCAATGACCGCCTGGCAGTCCGGCTTCCAAGAAGCCAACCCTGACGCAACCGTTCAGTACTCACCTGACGGATCCGGTGCTGGTCGCGAAGCGTTCACCGCTGGCGGAGTCCAGTTCGCTGGATCGGATGCCTACCTCGACGAGGAAGAGCACGCTACGGCAGTTGAGGTCTGCGGGCCCGAGGGTGCGTTCAACATCCCCGCCTACATCGCACCAATCGCTGTGGCATTCAATCTGCCAGGTGTCGACGAATTGAACATGGACGCCGACACGATTGCAGCCGTCTTCCGTGGCGATATCGCTAACTGGAACGACGAGGCAATCGCCGCCCAGAACGAGGGAGTGGAACTTCCCGATCTGGCCATCACTGTTGTGCACCGTAGCGACGAGTCGGGCACCACCGAAAACTTCGTCGACTACCTTGCAGCGGCCGCCCCAGAGGTGTGGACCGACGAGGTATCGGGTGACTGGCCCGCCGAAATCGTCGCCGAGAACGCACAGGGCACTAACGGTGTCGTTTCGACCACCTCAGGCACGGAAGGCGCCATCACCTACACCGACGCTTCGGCTGTCGGGGACCTAGGACAGGTCCTGGTGCAGGTCGGCGAAGAGTACGTGGCGCTGACCCCAGAGGCCGCTTCACGCGCCGTTGAGGTTGCCGAGCCAGCCGAGGTGGAAGGCGCACCCGAGGTTGATATGTCCTTCAACCTCACCCGGGACACCACCGAGTCCGGTGCATACCCGATCGTGCTGATCTCCTACCACGTCTACTGCGCCACCTACCCCGATCAGGAAACAGTCGACCTGGTCCAGGCCTTCGGCTCCTACGTGATCAGCGAAGAGGGCCAGGCCGACTCGGCCGACTCGGCCGGCAACGCCCCGATCTCGGACGGGCTGCGCGAGCAGGCCCAGGCCGCAATCGATTCGATTGCAGTTGCCTCCTAAGAGGCGTCGATTGCCCCGTCCGGTCCTCACAGACCGGGCGGGGTTGTCCTTTGCGCCCAGCCATTAGGCTGGTATGCAGCTACCACCTCCACCGCTGACAACGCCCGCTCTCGGCAACCCAGCAGGAACAACCAAGTACCAGCACCGAAGGGTTCACTAGTGTCCACGAAGACTGTGTCTCCGAACACGCTGCGCAGACAAGGCGACAGCGGTCAATCGGGGGACAAGATATTCTCAACAGCCAGCCTGCTGGCTGGCTGCCTCATTTTGGCAGTGTTGTTCTGTGTTGCGGTTTTCCTGCTGGTCCAGGCCTTCCCAACGTTCGTCGCCGATCCCGCGGAAATCTCCGGTGGCAGCGGATTCTTTTCCTACATCTGGCCGATCGTTATCGGTACGGTCATTGCTGCGACTATCGCCCTGGTCCTCGCCACCCCGGTGGGTATCGGCGTCGCTCTTTTCATCTCGCACTACGCACCCCGGCGGCTTGCCCAGGGGTTTGGGTATCTGATCGACCTGCTGGCCGCCATCCCGTCGGTGGTCTACGGCGCCTGGGGCTATGCGGTGCTGGCCCCACAGCTGGCATTGGCCTACGAGTGGCTGGCAAACAACCTCGGCTGGATTCCCATCTTCGAGGGCCCCGCCAGTAACACCGGGAGAACCATCCTCACCGCAAGCATCGTGCTGGCCGTGATGGTGCTGCCCATCATCACTTCCCTCAGCCGCGAAATCTTCCTCCAGACCCCCAAACTCCACGAAGAGGCATCGCTGGCCCTCGGCGCCACCCGGTGGGAAATGATCAAAATGTCGGTGTTGCCATTTGCCCGGCCGGGGATCATCAGCGCCGCAATGCTCGGCCTGGGTCGCGCGCTCGGCGAAACGATGGCAGTGGCCCTGGTTCTCTCAGGTGGTGCACTGAACGCCAGCCTGATTCAGACGGGCAACCAGACCATCGCCGCTGAAATCGCCCTCAACTTCCCCGAGGCGTTCGGACTTCGCCTGAGTGAGCTCATCGCGGCGGGCCTCGTGCTCTTCGTGATCACCCTCGCCGTCAACGTCGTCGCCCGGTGGATCATCAGCCGCCACAAGGAATTCTCAGGTGCCAACTAATGAGTAATGCAACCATGACCCGGCGACCGTCCCAATTCACCAAGAACAAGCTTCCCAAATGGTCCATCTGGGCCGTTCTGGTGGGCGCACTGATCCTCGGCGCAGCAGTCTCGTCCCTGTTCGGTTTCAGCCCGGTTTCGATGGCCGTTTTCGCTGCGATCTTCTTCGTGGTCGGTGGTACCGCGACCGCGGGTGCAGTAGAGGGCAGCCGTAAAGCAAAGGACCGGTTCGCTACCTATCTGGTCTACGGCGCTTTCATCATCGCCGTACTGCCGCTGCTGTCAGTGATCTGGACCGTGCTGGAACGCGGCATGCCAGGGATGACCAGCGACTTCCTGTTCCGGTCGATGAATGGGCTGACCGGTGCCATCGATAACCAGACAGTGGCTGAAGGCACGCCGGTCCTGGGCGGGGCCTACCATGCGATCCTCGGAACCCTGCAGATTACCCTGTGGGCGACGATCATTTCGGTGCCGGTTGGTCTGCTGGCGGCCATCTACCTGGTGGAATACTCTACGGGTGGCCCGCTCAGCCGGGCGATCACCTTCTTCGTCGATGTCATGACCGGAATCCCCTCCATCGTCGCTGGCCTCTTCGCCGCAGCATTGTTCGGGCTGATCTTCGGGCCAGGCACCCGGACCGGATTCGTGGCAGCCGCGGCGTTGTCGGTGCTGATGATCCCGGTGGTGGTCCGTTCCACCGAGGAGATGCTGAAGATTGTCCCGAACGAGCTCCGCGAAGCCGCCTTCGCGCTGGGCGTGCGGAAGTGGCGGACCATCACCAAGGTGGTCATCCCGACAGCAATCTCGGGCATCGCTTCCGGAGTCACTCTCGCCATCGCTCGGGTGATTGGCGAAACCGCGCCGATCCTGGTGACGGCCGGGTTTGCCCGTGGCATCAACCTCGACGTCTTCAGCGGATGGATGAGCACTCTTCCCACCTACATTTACTACCAGATTATTACCCCGACCTCCCCGACCAGCACCGACCCGAGCACCCAGCGAGCCTGGGCCGCAGCCCTGATTCTGATCATCCTCGTGATGCTCCTGAACCTCGCTGCCCGCCTCATCGCCCGGATGTTCGCCCCTAAAACCAGCCGCTAACCTGCGCTGTACAACCCATAAGGATTTAGATGTCAAAGCGTATCGACGTCAAGGATTTGAATGTCTACTACGGCAAGTTTCTTGCCGTGGAAGACGTCAACGTAACCATCGAGGCCCGCTCCGTCACCGCCTTCATCGGACCGTCCGGCTGCGGCAAGTCGACCTTTCTTCGCACCCTGAACCGGATGCATGAGGTAATTCCCGGCGGGCGCGTCGAGGGCGAGGTCCTGCTCGACGGCGACGACCTGTACGACGACGCGGTTGATCCCGTGCACGTGCGAAGCCAGATCGGTATGGTCTTCCAGCGGCCCAACCCGTTTCCCACCATGTCCATCCGTGACAACGTGCTCGCTGGTGTGAAGCTCAACAGCAAGCGCATCAGCAAATCCGACGCCGACGCGCTCGTGGAGAAGTCCCTGCGGGGCGCCAACCTTTGGAACGAAGTCAAGGACCGTCTGGCCCGCCCCGGCTCCGGCCTTTCCGGTGGCCAGCAGCAGCGCCTGTGCATCGCCCGGGCCATCGCGGTCTCTCCCGAGGTCATCCTCATGGACGAACCGTGTTCAGCCCTGGACCCGATTTCCACGCTTGCCATTGAGGACCTGATCAACGAGCTGAAGAACGATTACACGGTGGCGATTGTTACCCACAACATGCAGCAGGCCGCACGGGTGTCCGACAAGACCGCGTTCTTCAACATCGCAGCGACCGGCAAACCGGGGAAACTGATCGAGTTCGGCGACACCTCCGACATCTTCAACAGGCCCAAAGAGAAGTCCACCGAAGACTACGTGTCAGGCCGTTTCGGGTAGCCAAACCGGGGGGCCGCTTCTGCTTGTCCAGCGGGTGGCACGCCACCGACGGGCTAGAGTAGCGGGCTCATCGCCAGGAAAAGGATCGCGCTGATGAGTGCGGTGACTACCGCCGTCGAGAACCACACGATCAGCACCTTCACCACTTCACGGCCGCGCACGGTCGGGAACCGCTGGTTGGCGCCGGCTCCAAGAATGGCCGAGGTCATGGTGTGGGTGCTTGAAAGCGGCATCGACAGCGAGATGGAGCCGACGAAGAGCATTGCCGAGCTGACGCCCTGGGCAGTCATCCCCCGCAACGGGTCCACGTGGACCAGCCGGTGCGCCAGGGTGTGGGTGATACGCCAGCCACCGAACAGCGACCCGGTTGCCAGCAGCACTGCCGCAAAGATTTGCACCCAGAGGGGCACCTCGGCGCCGGTTGCGATACCGCTTGCCACCAGGGCGAGGACCACCACCACCATCGTCCGTTGACCGTCCTGCAGGCCATGGCCCAGCGCAAACACCCCGGCAAGCACCGATTGCGCCATCCGGCTACCGGAATTCACCTTCCGCGGCGGACTGTAACGGAGCAGCCAGATGGCCGGGAACACTGCCAGATAGGCGAGCAGGTACGCCACCAACGGCGAGAGCAGCAAGGGGAGGGCAATCTGCAGCAGAAAAACCTGCTCGGAGTCGGCGATCGATTCGCCACCAATCAGGGCCGACGCCCCGCCGGACCCGATCATGCCGCCAATGAGGGCGTGGGTGGACGACGACGGCTTGCCCCGGTACCAAGTGAACAACCCCCAGCACAGCGCACCGAGAAGGCCTGCGATCAGGATGCCGAGGCCAACCCGTCCGGACGGAACCCGCAGGGCGTCGCCGGCGAACAGGAGGGCGACGCCGGTGCCAAGGAGCGCGCCAATGAGGTTGAAGACCGCTACCAGAAGCACGGCGATACTGGGGGTCAGCGCCCGGGTGCGCACGGCGGTGGCCACCGAATTGGAGACGTCGTGGAACCCGTTGAGAAACGCGAAACCTCCAGCGAGCACGATGACCATGCCCAGGAGGAACTGTTCCACCTATGATTCCTTGACGAGGATGCTGCCCACGTGGGTGGCAACCTTTCGGATGTCTTTGGTGACATCGACCAGCTGGTTTGCCACATCCCGGTGTCTGGCGTAAACCAGGGTCTTGTGGTCGTTGAGGAGTTCGGAACACCAGATCCGGTGGGTGCGCTCGGCGCGTTTGGCTAGCCGGAGGATCTCGATCCAATACTCCTCGAGATCATCCATCGAATTCAGTCGTTTCATCGCCTCAGCGGTGAGTTCCGCCTGCCGGGTGATCACCTCGAGCTGTTCAGTGGCCCGGCGGCTTAGCTTACTGAGTTGGTAGAGGGAGATGAGCTCGGCAGCGCCGTCGAGCTTCTCGATTGCCTCGTTCAGCATCCTGGACAGGGCATAGAGGTCCTCACGCGGCAGCGGGTTGACGAAGCTGCTGCGCATCGACGTGAGCAACGCGTAATGGAGATCGGTTGAGTTCGCCTCGTGCTGGTGCAGTTCCTCAGTCAGGCTGTCGTAGTCACGCTTGTCCGCCCCGAGAATTCCCGACATGGTGCGCACCCCGAGCACCAGTTGCTGGGCCATGTCCGAGAGTAAGACAAGGCCAGCATCCTCCTGTGGAAAGAGGCGAAGCTTCACGTGGACTACCTAACCTGCCGGGGCATCGAGTTGATCAGTTGCTGCCTAAGAATAACTGACAGGCCCGGGGTGGCTCATTTCGACTAGTTGTCACCGCCCTGGCGCCCGGCCGCGTCGCCGTTGCCACTCAGATGTCGTTCAGTAGGCACAAAAATGGTGTCGAACCGGGAGCGCCTCTCGGCGGAAGGCCGCTCGAAGCGGCTAAATGTTGAAGCCCGGGGGTTCCACGGTCCGACACCACTTTCAGTGTTCTCCTCCGGTGCGCTCATGTCAATATTGACCGGCACCCCAGTGCTGACTAGTCCAGTTCGCCCCGGCGCCAGGAGGCAGCAGCATACTCAAGGTCTTCGGCGGTTTTGATCAGCTGGTGCGAGTTGCGGGTCAGCTTGGCCGCGTGCACCCCGTTGGCTGGTTCGGCGTCGTCGGCATGATGGGTCTGGCCCAGGGCGATCACCCGGCAAAATGCTGCGAAACGTTCGAGTGCGACGTCGAACTCGCCTTCGAAGGCACCCGAGAGAATAGTGTCGGCCATGGACCGGACCTCCTCTGCACCCGGCGGCTCGGCAACGCCGGCCACTACCTTGGAGACCTGTGCGACATCCTTACCTGACTCAAAGTAGGCGGCGATACGTTCGGGATTTTGCTGGGTAGCCGCCCGAAGGGCGTAGAGCCGCCACAGCGCGCCGGGAAGGGATCGTGCGGGACTTTCCGCCCACATTTCCGCGATTGCCTCAAGGCCCTGCTGGTCGGCCAACTCAACAAGACGCTGGGTGATATCCGGATCGTCAGCGAGCCGGCCATGGTGAACCAACGCGTGTGCCGAGAGGTGGGCGGCCTCCGACACCCGTGAGGGATCGGCACCGCCCGCGAAAACTTCAAAGTCCAGTGGCGCGAAGGGCTTGGGCTTGTGATGCCGTGGACTCTGGTTCTCGTAGTTGCCGCTCATGAATTGAGGATACTCCTGCCATTTCCCTCCATGCCAGAGTCACTGGACCGGAGCCCGCCGGCTAGTTCGCCAGGCAGGTGCGATTGGGATGGGGAAGGCCTCGACTTTGCTTGCCATCATTGTTCCAATGAGTGGTAAGAGCACGCGCAGATCCGATCTCAGCTGGCCTACGTCGAGCAGGAGACACCCATCGTCCCCGGTACCATTCGGGACAACCTGCCCCTCACACACCCTGATGCCACCGATGACGAGACCTGGGATGCTCTGCGCGCGGTGAGGCGGGCGGATCAGGGCCAGCGGAACCCACAGTGAGTTGCTCGATCGTGACGACCTGTACCGTCAGCTGGTCGAGGCTCTCCGGATAATTGAACCCGCGGTCAGCTGACCCCACCGGCCCGGCAAATGGCCGCGTTCGGCACACGGCGGCAGGATGCGATAATGTAGGCAGGTCATTTCGACCACTTCGGTGGTCAGGAATGATGCGGGCCTTTAGCTCAGATGGTAGAGCATCGGACTTTTAATCCGTGGGTCGAGGGTTCGAGCCCCTCAGGGCCCACATCAGTGGGATACCCGAACAAGGAATC
>NZ_ASZW01000246.1:70214-84785 GCF_000468215.1 Arthrobacter sp. CAL618
GGCGGGGATTCTTTGCATTTCAGGTGAGAAGCGGGATTGACTCCACCGGGTTAAGCGTTTGAATAGATAGTAGGCAATTCCATCTGGGCGCCACGGTTTCGGCCCAACCCGGTTCGAGACCTCGGCCCCCGCTGAGAGGACGACCCATGGATGCTGCCAGTTTCATCCTTCAAGCGGCGATTGCCCTTGCGCTGGTAGGGATCCTCTCCGCGGCAACCGCCTTCGCCTTGTCCAGGTGCCTGAGGCGGAACGACGACGCCGACTCCCTGTTCTGGTACGGATTCTCGGGTTTACTGGCGGTCGTGTTTGTCATCATCGGCGCGGTAGCAACAGTTCCCGGGAGCGGCGGATTGGTCAGCGCAGGGGCACTGGTCTTCGCTGGCGTAGCGATGGGCTGGCTGTGGCGGGGCGAGCGTGAACGTCGGCGCAGGGTCCTGGCCGAGGAGATTCGGGAGGTGCGCGAAGGTCTGCGGACCAGGCACGAGAGAGTCCTGCAGCAGTGGGTCACCTATGAGCTGGATCCGGCCGCGGTAATCGACTTCCCGGCGATGACTGACCTCAGCCGTAGCGACACCTCACAGTTGATCCGTTCGATGCGTGCGGCGGCGCTGTTGCGGGAGCAGTTCGAGGGTGGCGACGTCGGCAGCTCCGAGTATGAAAGGGCCGTAGCAGGGCTGGAGGCGGCACTACGGGCCGCCGAGACGGCCGCCGGGGTTATCCGGACCGACCCGACGGGGCGCGAGCTACCGGCCACCGGCAAATCCATCTAGTCAGTCTCCGGGCGGCTCTGGCCGAGCTGCTGGGCAGCGTGTAAGTTTAGGCACATGAGAACATTAATTTTCGAGTAGTCCCTCAGGGATTACCTGCTGCCTACCGAAAACCATGCTCGTCGAGGCCGTGCCTCCGAGCGACGTTTCTTACTCACCCAGTGGCCGTTGAATCCAGTTCGGCGGTCGACTATTTAAGGATTACCATGACCGACCAAGCGAAAAACCACACCAGTAATGCCCAAGACCAGACCGACGAACTGTCGATACATTTATCGGACTCGGCGGCAAAAAAGCTTCAGGACGACCCACGGGCCAAGCTTGCACTGGAGAAAAAGAACCCAGACTTCGGGAAGCTGGCGGGATCGCGGAGCACCGGGCCCAACCACCAACCGGTTCACCGCAGTGGGAAGCAGGGCAAGACCGAGAAGAAGGCTCGCTGGTAGGCCGTCGCCCCGAGACGGCGGTGTCACCGACCCGAAATGGGGCTGGCCGTTAAATTGAGACTGGCTCCGCGTTCTGCGTATGGGGGAATCGCAGAATGGGGAGCCAGCGATCTCAGTATACTTCAAATTTTGTACTGGAAGTCCAATTGAGAGGTTGTAATGGCAGTCACAGCTAAGTCATTTCAGCTGTGGCGTGCTCGGGTCGCACCCGAGGATACCGTCGCGGACCTTTGCCGCAAGGCAGGAATCAAGAGATCCACCCTCGGCCAGCAGCTGGTTCGGGGGAAGGTGGCGATCGGGACCGTCGTCAGCAGTGCCCGAGCCTACGGCCTGAACCCAGCACAGGAGCTCGGCAATTTCGATGGTTACCGGGACCTGCCCACAGGGATCCGGGAGCCAACCGACGCAGAGCTGGTCAGCCAGGTTTCACACATCGATATTCTGAGACTCCTTGTGGCCCGTAGCCAGGATGAAGAAGAGGCGGGCCGCGAAGTCCGGTTTGAGCTGGCACCGTTTCCGCATCGAAATTCGGTGCGGGCGTGGATTGACGCCGTGGATCGGGGCGAACTGCGCCAGGGACTCGCCGCCAGGGCAGGGATTGCTCCGCAGAATTTATCGGCCCAGCTCACTGCTGGCCGGCTGACCCCTGAACTCGCTGTCGAGGCTGCGCGGGTCGCGGAAGTCTCTCTCACCAGCGGGTTGGTCGTAACGAGCCTCCTCACCTCGGCTGAGGGCGGGTGGCCAGCCGACGGCCGGAATCGGGCGTTGGGTATGTTGTCCGATGCAGACCTTGTGCTGCTGGCCCGCGACCGGCTTGATGTGCTGGGCAAGTCATTGAAGAAGCTCGAGCTAGCCAATAGCCGAGATCAGAACCTTTGGGAGAACCTCGGATGAATGGGCAAGTGATCCAGTGGATAGTGCTGGGGCTTTGCATAGCGTTTGTCCTGCTGCGCCTTCCTGACGCTATCCGCGGGCGGGGGCGGGGGATTTTCACTGCTCTGGTGCTGCTGGTAATTGCCGTGGGGCTGAGCTTGCCGCAGATTTACCTCCCCTGTGACCGGTTTCTTGGCGGAATCAACATTGCGAACCTCATCATCAGGCTCTCCCTGTATGCGGTTTTCGTGCTGCTTGGTCTCCGCATCGCCGCGGCGTTCAGGTCGCCACGTACGCGCTGGCTTATCGTCGGTCCAATTGGCGTCACAGTGTTGGCAGTGATCGTTCTGGCTACCGTCGTACTCTTTGCGATGAGCGACCTCCCGGAAAGCTCTACTGGCCTGTTCGCCTACGGGGGTCAGGAAACGGTTCGTCTTTACGCGGAGGCCGGGAGGCTCTACCCGGGTTACGTCGCAGCCTGCCTGGTCCTGCCCGCCCTTAAAGACCTCGCGGATCCTGCCGGGCGGCCCGCGCACCGGAGCGCATCGGCGCTGCTGGCCGTCGGGTTCGGAGCAGTTGTGGTCTTTGCAGTGGTCAGCCTCGTGCCCGGGACGCGCCTTGGGGTCTGGGAGATTGGTCTGCCCTTCGGCGCGATCGTGCTGGTGACGAGCGGCCTGACGATCATTTGGGCGTCACGAAGGCGGACCGAGTTGTCGCCGCGCACCAATCAGCTGGCGTGATTTTTGACGTTTTTGTGATTGATTACCCCCTGGGTATTCACGTTTTCATCATCGTGTGGCAAAATTATGATTGTGTAACTCCGCTTGCCGTGGGGGACGGCGGAGCTACAGAGCGGGGTGGGGCGTCCATTAGAACGGGTGGACGCACCTACCCGCTCTTTGGGTGTCAGCCGGTCCAGGCGTAGCGTTTCTCCGGCCGGCCCGCGGTGCCATATTTGGGCGTGATCTTCGCTTGTTCCCGAGCCACCAGGTACTCGAGATAGCGACGAGCGCTCACCCTCGCCAACCCGAGTCTCAGGGCAACCTCCGATGCCGACGACCCTTCAGGGGCCGACCGGAGATCACCGATCACTGCAGCAAGGGTGGGACCGGATAGCCCTTTCGGGAGGATAGGCGGGAGCATTGCTTGCGACGATCGAGATCCACCGACCGCTCCCCGTTGCTCCTGCGCGGGGCCCAAGAGCGAGTCAATTCCCGCCTGATCGAGCGTAGGAGACCCCCCGGCACTGTGTTCGAGGATGCTGCGCCGATGGGCAACATACTGATCAAGACGTTCCAGTAGGACCTTCGAGTTGAATGGCTTCACCAGGTAGTGCAGCACACCACTGGCCATCGCAGCGCGCACCGTCTCGAGTTCACGGGCAGCGGTAATCGCAATGATGTCCACGGGGTCGCCTGGTAAATTCCGGGCCGCGCGTAGCACCTCAATACCCGATAGATCCGGCAGGTGAATATCCAGCAGCACCAACTCTGGTCGGTCGTTGGTAATTAGCTGCAACCCGTCGGTTCCGTTGTAGGCAACGCCGACCACGTCAAACCCCCCATGGGCCAGCAGGAACCCGGTATGGATCCCAGCTACCTCCCGGTCATCATCGATGACTGCGGTGCGGATCAATTGTGTCACTGGCGCTCCACGCCCACTGCGACCGGCGCAGGGGCGAGGCTGACCCTGAACTCTGCACCCCCGAGTGGGGAATCGGTCACGGAAATCTCACCCTTCCGGCGTTCAGTCACCCGCTGAACCAGTGATAGCCCAAACCCTCGGGCAGCTGATGGGCCGTCGGCCTTGGTGGTGATGCCGCTTTCGAAGATCTGCTGCCGCGCAGACTCCGGGACGCCTGGTCCGTCGTCGGACACCGTGATCACACACCCCGCCTCGTTGGCTATCGTCGAAATATGGATCGTCCCGTTCGAGACGATCGCCTCCATCGCATTGTCGATCAAATTTCCGAGGATGGTCACCTGGTCGGTGGTCCCGTCGGGATTTAACGTCGAATTCCCGTCAACAATCACCTGGATGTTCTTTTCCTCACCGATCGTACTCTTCGCCATCAGCAGGCTCGCGGCGTCGGGGTCGGTGATTCCCGGGCAGAGGTCGCCGGAGACCACTGATCCACCGTGCCCCGAACGGGTGATGAAATCAACTGCCTGTTCGGTCCGGCCGAGTTCCAGCAGACCGGAAATGACGTGCATCTTGTTGGAGAACTCGTGGGCCTGCACGCGCAACGCCTGGGTCACATCCCGGGCACCGTCCAGGTCCTGCAGTAGCTGGTGCAATTCGGTGCGGTCCCGGAGGATCAGCACGCTACCCACTCGTCTACCGTCAACAACCGCGCGGTTGGCCTGGGCCAGCAGCACCCGTTCGCCCACCAGCACTGTGGTTTCCATCGCCCCGTCCGAATCGAGCATCCCGCCGAGGGCTGGCTCCAGCACTTCATCGATGGGTCGCCCAACGGCCGAGTCATCAAGACCCAGCAGCCGCCGCGCCTCATCGTTGATGAGTGCCAGGTTCCCGCGTTCGTCGACGGCCACCATTCCTTCGCCGATGCCGTGGAGCATGGCGTCCCTGGTCTCGAGCAGGGTGGCAATTTCTTCAGGTTCGAGTTTGTAGATCCGGCGCCAGACCAAGCGGGACACGTAAATGGCTCCTGCCGATCCCATCAGGGCCGCAGCGATCAGCCAGATCAACAACTGGGGCAGATCCTCCTGAAGGTCCTGGCTGAGCCGGGACTCGAGGATTCCCACCGAAGCGGTACCGATCACCGAGCCGTCGGCATCGAAGATGGGGACCTTCACGCGCCACGACTCTCCCAGCGTTCCTGTCTGGGTGCCCACGAAAGTTTCACCCGACAATGGAACTGAGGGGTCAGTGGAGACCATGCTCCCGATCATTTCCGGGTTTGGATGTGAGTAGCGGATCCCTGAGTCATCGGTGACCACCACGTAGGTGACGTTGGTTGACTGGGCAATCAGTTCGGCTATCGGCTGGATGGTGTCGCTGGGACGTTCGTCGTCGAACGCCTCGATGATGGTGGGCAGTTGCGCCACCGATTGCGCGACCCCAACCATGCGCGATTCGTACGCATCGCGAATCTGCTGCTCCTGCATTCGGATTGCCACTGACCCAGCGATGAGAACAATGATCAGCACGATCGACAGCTGCAGCAGAAACAACTGTGACCTAAGCGACATTGACTGGATCATGAAGCTATTTTGGCACGTCAGAGCCCGTTCGACGCCGTGCACCCCATGACCGTAATGACCAATACGCGCGTTATGTCCACATTCTTCCCCGCTGGACCATCGCTCCCTACGATGAACCGGACGGCTTGGTGATCTGCATCACGCCCAGGAAAGGAATTCATCATGAAGCTTGATCGCCCAATGAAGCGAAGTTCAGCTTTGGTCGCTGCGGCGGCCGTATCGGTATTGGCCTTGTCGGCGTGCGGTGACAGCGGTGCCGAAACCCCCGAAGGCGGCATAGACCGCCTGAACATCGTGGTTCCCGCCGATCCAGGCGGTGGCTGGGACCAGACCGGAAGGGCCATCCAGGCCGATCTCGAGGAAAACGAGCTGGTCGGGAGCGCCTCAGTGGTCAACGTCGGCGGCGCCGGTGGCACCAACGGCCTCGCCCAGCTCGCCACCGAACAGGACCCCAACACCCTCATGGTGATGGGCTACGTCATGGTGGGTGCAGTGGAGACCAACTCCGCGGAAACCCGGATTGAGGACACCACCCCAATTGCGCGGCTCACTGACGAGCCGCTGATCGTCGTCGTACCAGCCGATTCCCCGTACCAGACCATTGAAGACCTGGTTACTGACATTGACGAGAACGGGCAGGCAGTATCGGTCACTGGCGGGTCGGCTGGCGGCGCGGACCACATTCTCGCGGGAATGATCCTCGAGGCCGAGGGAGTAGCCCCCGACAAGCTCAACTACATCCCGTACTCCGGCGGCGGCGAATCGTTGGCTGCGCTGCTGGGCAACCAGGTATCGGCTGGTATCTCAGGTGTCGGCGAATACGCTGAACAGGTCAAAGCCGGAACGGTTCGCGCGCTGGCAGTCTCCGGCGAGGAACCTGCCGGTCAGGTGCCCGAGGTTGAGACCCTGACCGATCAGGGCATTGACGTGGTTCTGACCAACTGGCGCGGCGTCGTCGCTCCAGGCACGATCGACGAGGAGCAGGCAGCCGTCCTGACCGAGCTGATCACCGAACTCCACGAAACCGAATCGTGGCAGGAGACTCTGACCGAGAACAACTGGGCTGATGCTTTCCTCGTCGGCGAGGAGTTCCAGACGTTCCTCGACGAGGACATCGAGACGGTCAAGACCACCCTGACAGACATCGGTCTGCTGTAGCCGTTATGAGCACTCACCCACCAGAGGCACAGACCGGCGGCGTTGACACCGCTGTCGGTCGGCCCATCGGAGAAATCATTTTCGCGGCGGGGGTCCTCAGCCTCGGCATTGTCGGGTTTGTTGCCGGCGCAGGCATCAAGATGCCGCCGTCAGCCACCGGTATTGGCCCCCGCGAATTCCCTTTCATCGTGTCAGGTCTGCTGATTTTCCTTGGCACCGCCATCATCATTCAGCTGCTGAGGGGCCGTCGAGGCGCCCCCGAGGAGGGCGAAGACGTGGACCCCAACGCGAAAACCGACTGGCTGACGGTTGCCAAGCTGGTTGGGTTCGTGGCGCTGCACATTCTGCTTATCGTGCCAGCAGGCTGGCCGGTTGCCGCTGCGGTCCTGTTCTTCGGGGCCAGTTGGACCCTGGGCAGCCTGTCGTGGTGGCGGAACGCGGTGATCGCCGTCGTCATGGCGTTGGTGCTGCAGTTCGTGTTTGCCGGTCTCCTGGGCGTCTCGCTGCCCGCCGGGTTCCTCCTGGAAGGGGTTGAGATCTTCAATGGATAACTTCATGGCCCTGATGGAGGGTTTCTCGGTTGCCATGCAGCCGATGTACCTGCTGTTTGCCCTGGGTGGAGTGCTCGTGGGTACTGCGGTTGGGGTGCTACCCGGTATCGGCCCGGCGATGGCTATCGCGCTGCTGATGCCCATCACGTATAGCCTCGACCCGACTGCCGCCATTATTGTGTTCGCCGGGATCTACTACGGCGGCATGTACGGCGGGTCAACGACGTCGATCCTGCTCAACACGCCGGGTGAATCGGCGTCCGTGGTCACTGCCCTTGAGGGTAACAAGATGGCGAAAGCGGGTCGCGGAGCGGCCGCGCTGGCGACGGCGGCGCTCGGCTCGTTCGTCGCGGGCACCATTGCCACCGTGCTGCTGACCTTCCTCGCTCCGATGCTCGCCGAGTTCGCGGTTCGGATTGGCCCGGTTGAATACGTTGCCCTGATGGTCGTCGCCTTCCTTACCGTCGGCGCGCTGCTGGGTGCCTCGGTGCTGCGCGGGCTCGCATCATTGTGCATCGGTTTGTTCCTTGCCCTGGTTGGTGTTGACGCTCTGACCGCCCAGCAGCGCTACACCTTTGGCAATCCGTTCCTCACCGACGGTATCGACGTGGTGCTGGTCGCTGTGGCGCTGTTCGCGATGGGTGAGGCACTCTACATCGCTTCACGGATGCGCCACGGGTCGGTCGATGTGATCCCGGTCAGTGGCAACTGGCGGAAGTGGATGAAGCGGGAGGACTGGCGCCGGTCCTGGAAGCCCTGGTTGCGGGGCACTTTCATCGGGTTCCCCATCGGGACCATTCCGGCAGGCGGCGCCGACGTCGCCACCTTCGTCTCCTACGCGGCTGAACGCAAGCTCGCCAAGGGGGAGGACAAGGCCCAGTTCGGAAAGGGTGCCATCGAGGGAGTTGCCGGTCCCGAATCGGCCAATAACGCTGCCGCTGCGGGTGTGCTGGTTCCGCTGCTAACGCTGGGTATCCCCACCACCGCTACGGCGGCGATAATGCTGGTGGCCTTCCAGCGGTACCAGATCCAGCCTGGCCCCCTGCTGTTCGAGGTCGAGGGCGCGCTGGTTTGGGCCCTGATTGCCAGCCTCTACGTCGGCAACCTGATGCTACTGGTGTTGAACCTGCCGCTGGTGGGGCTATGGGTGAAGATTCTTCAGATCCCCCGTCCCTACCTGTACGCAGGGATCCTGGTGTTCGCAGCACTAGGGGCGTTCTCGGTGAACTTCACGCCGGTGGATGTCTGGATTCTACTGATCATCGGGATTCTCGGGTTTTTCATGCGGCGCTATGGTTACCCGATCGCGCCGCTGGTGGTGGGGCTGATCCTCGGTCCCATCTTCGAGGATCAGCTCCGTCGGTCCATGGCCATCTCGCAGGGTGATCCGACCGCGTTGATTACCTCACCGATTGCGGCGGTGATTTACGCGACCCTCGCGCTCATCTTCGCCCTGTCGTTCTGGATGAAGAAGCGCCAGAAGGCGATGGAATCATCAATGGCTGAAGACTCGGTCACCAGCGGAGGGGGAGACCAGGCCCGAGCCTAGGCGTAAATCCGCCTAGGCGTCGTGGTCTGTCTCCAGGATCTGCGCCAGGCCCTCGAGGGCCTCCTCGGCACCGTCGCCGTCTGCACGAAGGACGACGACGTCGCCGTGGGAGGCCCCGAGGCCCATCAGCGACAGGATGCTTGACGCATCCATCGCATCTTCAGCTGGTTCACCCTCCATGGCGATGGTGACTTCCAGTGGGAGCTCACCTGCCGCCTCAGCGAAGATTGCTGCGGGCCTTGCGTGCAGGCCGACACGGCTCGCGACTGTGGCTTTGCGTTCTGACATAGGGTTCCTCCTTGGTTGGGGCGCTTACTGGCCCAGGGTTTCCAGAATGGGGAGCCGTTCACGGACGGCGGTGCGTCCGAGGTCGGCTGTTGGAGCGGCGAGGGCTAGCGCCGCCAGCTCCTGGGCTTCGGTGCGGGTCACTGAGGCGAGAACCGCAGCGACGGTGGGGAGCGATCGGGCTGACATGGAGAGAGTCTGAACTCCCAATCCCACCAGCACGACGGCGAGGGCGGGGTCAGCTGCAGCCTCGCCACACACCCCCACCGGCTTCGCGTCCNCCGCCGTGCCTGCGGCTGCCGATTCGGCGCCGGCGACCGTGAGTTTGATCAGCTGCAGCACGGCAGGCTGCCAGGAGTCGTTGAGGGTGGCCAACTGTCCCAGCTGCCGGTCGGCGGCCATCGTGTACTGGGTGAGGTCATTCGTTCCCAGCGAGGCGAACCCCACATGCTGCAGGATGGCTTCGGACGTCAGCGCAGCCGAGGGTACTTCGACCATCACGCCGGGCTGGTCGAGGCCCTCGGCCAGGCACATTTCACCGAAGGATTTCGCCTCGGCGGCAGTTGAGATCATCGGTGCCATCACCCATACCTCCGCCTTCGTGTCGGCGGCGGCCCGGGCGATCGCCTGAAGCTGGCGGGTCAGCACGCCGGGGCTGACGGATCCGGTCCGGTATCCCCTCACTCCCAGCGCAGGGTTGGGCTCCGAGGCGTCGGTGAGGAACGGTAGCGGTTTGTCAGCGCCCGCGTCGAGTGTTCTGACCACCACCTTGCGGCCCGGGAACGCGTCGAACACCTCCCGGTACGCTGACGCCTGCTCTTCGCCGCTGGGCTCGGTCTCACGATCCAGGAAGCAGAACTCGGTACGGAGCAGGCCTACACCTTCGGCCCCAGCAGCTGCTGCAGCGCGAGCATCCTTGCCGGATCCAACGTTCGCCAGTAGCGGCACCAGGTGTCCGTCGGCGGTGGCACCCGTCCCATTGAACGTCCCGAGTGCGGCGGCCTGTTCGACCCAGCGGTCCGCCGCGGCGCGCTCGTCGTCGCCGGGGTCGGTGATGATGGTGCCAGCCGCCCCGTCGACGTACACACTTGTCCCTGCCTCGATGGTGTCGGCGCCGGTTGCGGCCACCACTGCCGGGAGGCCCAGCGCGCGGGCAAGGATCGCGGTGTGGGACTGAGGGCCGCCGCTGCTGGTGATCAGAGCCAGCACCTGGCTGGAGTCGAGGGTTGCCGTGTCCGCCGGAGCAAGGTCCTCTGCCGCGAGGATGAAGGGTTGCTCGGAGGTCGGAACGCCCGGTGCCGGAAGCCCGCGGAGTTCGGCCACCAGCCTCGCCCGCACGTCGTGAACGTCCTGGGTCCGTTCGGCCATGTAGCCGCCGAGACTGAGCAGCATCTCGGCAACAGCCGAACCGGCTTCCCAGACGGCACGTTCGGCTGAGGTGCCGGCAGCGATGAGTTTGGCCGCCGATTTCAGGAGCATCGGATCGGCGGCCATCATTGCTGTCGCCTCCAGCACTGCACTTGCGTCCTTCGTCGCGGCATCGGCGCGCCGCTTCAACTCGGCCTGGACGGCCTTGGAGGCCGTCTTCAGCCGTGCGGTCTCCGCCTCGGCGCTCGTGTCCGAACCCCACCGCTCGTCTGCGTGTGGTTCCCTTGCACTGGCAGGCATCTGTAGGACAGGCCCGATCACTCGGCCAGGGCTAACCCCGACTCCGGTTAGTTTCGTCATTGAAGTACCCTCCCGGGTTTCGGTTAGGCGGCGACCGTCTCGATGACGGGGGTGTCTTCGGTCTTCCGCGTGGCGAAGCGCTTCAGAGCCACCACAGTGAGAGCCGAAATGATGGTGCCCGCAATGATAGCCAACACAAACATAGCGACATTCCCGATGGCAAAGAAGACGAAGATGCCGCCGTGAGGTGCCTGAGAGGTGACACCGGAGCCCATTACGATGGCTCCGGTCACCGCCGAGCCGAGCATGCTGGCGGGAATGACACGCAATGGGTCGACCGCTGCGAACGGAATCGCACCTTCGGAGATGAAGGCCGCACCCAACAACCAGGCTGCCTTGCCGTTCTCCCGCTCGGCCACTGAGAAGCGGCGGCGGTCCAGGACGGTGGCGAGTGCCATGGCCAGGGGTGGGACCATGCCGGCTGCCATTACAGCGGCCATGATCTGCCACGGCGCCTGGTTGGCGACGGCTCCCGCTCCGAGACCGGCGACGGCGAATGAGTAGGCGACCTTGTTGATTGGTCCGCCCAGGTCGATGGCCATCATGAGTCCCAGGATTACCCCAAGGAGGACCGCTGCCGCGCCGGTCATGCCGGAAAGCCAGTCGTTCAAAGCGTTGGTCAGCGAGGCGATTGGACCGCCGAGAACCAGGATCATCAAACCTGAAGCCGCGATAGAGGCGAGTAGCGGAATGATGACCACCGGCATCAGGCTTCGGAGCCAGCGTGGCACCTTGATCCGTCCGATCATCATGGCGATGTAGCCCGCCAGCAGACCGCCGACGATGCCGCCCAGGAACCCGGCGCCCATAAAGCCTGCCACTGCGCCAGCGACAAAGCCCGGTGCGATACCTGGCCGGTCCGCCAGTGCGTAGGCAATGTAACCAGCGAGGGCCGGGATCAGGAAGCCCATCGACAGGGCTCCGATCTTGAAGAACACCGCGCCGAGGAAGACCGCAAGGCCCTCTGGTGGCAGGTTGAGCAGGGTGTACTGGGCGAGCATCGCGTCGCCGTTACCCACGCCCTCATCATTCGACAGCGCGATTTCGTAGCCGGCGAGGAGGAAGCCAAGTGCAATCAGGAGACCGCCACCTGCAACAAAGGGGATCATGTAGCTGACGCCGGTGAGGAGTGCCCGCTTGAGTTGACGCCCCACACCCTCGCCGCCGCCGCCGTCGTCGGTCTGCTGTGACTCGGAGTCGGTTGACCCCTGCACGCGTCGTGCGTTGGGGTTGTCAGCGGCAGCGAGCGCCTCGTCGACCATGACGCCGGGTTCGTCGATGCCGCGCTTGACCGGTGAGGTGATAACTGGCTTCCCGGCGAAACGGTTCCTGTCCCGCACGTCGACGTCGACAGCGAAGATCACCGCATCGGCAGCCGCGATCACCTCCGGCGGGAGGGGTGTGGCGCCAGAGGAACCCTGGGTTTCGACCTGAAGATCGACCCCGCGCTCCTTGGCTGCGGCGACCAGGGAATCGGCGGCCATATAGGTGTGGGCAATGCCGGTGGGGCACGCGGTTACGGCGACGAGCCNCGGCGAGGTGCCGATGGTGGGGTGCCGGTGGGCGCCGCGGTTGATTCTCCGGGCGTGCTTCCTGATGCCGCTGTGGACAGTGCGTCCGCGGACTGGGCGCTCTTGCGAGGACCGGCGTCGAGGGCACCCTGAACAAGGTCAACGATGTCCTGGGGCGTTGCCGCGGCGCGAAGGGCCGCAGTGAAATCTTTTTTGATCAGCGATCGCGCCAGTTTGGAGAGCAGCTGCAGGTGTTCCTGGTCAGCGCCGTCGGGGGCCGCGATGAAGAACACGAGATCGGCGGGGCCGTCCTTGGCGCCGAAGTCTACGGCGGGGTTAAGCCTGGCCATTGCGAGGGTGGGCTCGGTGACCGAGGTTGACCGGCAGTGGGGGATAGCGATGCCGCCCGGTATACCCGTGGCGGTCTTCTCTTCCCGGGCCAGTGCATCGGCGTAAAGTCCGTCAGCGCCGGTTGCCCTGCCGGTGGCAGCAACCTGATCCGCGAGTCGGCGGATCACCTGCTGACGGTCAGAACCCAAATCCTGATCCAGTGTGACAAGGTCGGTGGTTATCAGCTGTGCCATTGATCTTCCTCCTTTGGAAGTGGTGCATTGAGCGGTGTGTCGGTTGGTGCATTGTGGAGGGGAAGCCGCCGGGTGGTGACGGCCTCCGGAGTCGTTTGATTGAGAGCTGGAACTGTTGAACCGGGCAGCGCAGCGGCGGCTGATCCGTGGGCCACCGCCTGGCGGAGGCTCTGTTCGGGCGTTCCGCCAGCAGTGTGTGCCAGAAGGTAGCCGGCAAGGGCCGAGTCACCCGCCCCGACGGTGGACCGCGCGGCGACCGGTGGGTGAGTCGCTTCCCATGCCTCAGCGGCGGTCACCAGAAGGGCGCCCCGTGCTCCGAGTGTCGCGAGGACAGTGCCGACTCCAGCGCCCACCAAAGCTGCCGCAGCTGAGGCAGCGAGGGTGGAGTCGGCCTCAAGGGCGTCGCCGTCGGCCACGCCGCTCAGTTCGGCAAGCTCTTCGGCGTTGGGTTTCAGCAGATCCGGCAAAACGTTTGCCGCAAGGGTGTCGATGAGGGGCGCACCGGAGGAATCGACAGCGATCAGTGGTGGGTTGTCGGGGTAGCGCGCCCTGACCGCCTGGATCACTGTCGCGTAGAACGTGGTCGGGACTCCCGGCGGGAGCGAACCGGCCAGAACCAGCCAGGCAGCGCCGGAGCATTCAGAGACCACCGTTTCCAGCAGGTGGGCAAGCTCGGTCGATCCGAGAGCCGGCCCGGGCTCATTGATTTTGGTGGTGGTGCCGTCAGGTTCCGTGAGGGTGATGTTGCTGCGCAGTGGGGTGCCGATCGGTACGTTCCGGAACGGTACGCCAGCGGCGCGGAGGCCTGCGAGCACCGGGTCGTCGGGATCTCCAGGGAGCACAGCTGTCGACGCCACGCCTGAGGCATTGAGGGCGCGGCAGACGTTGACGCCTTTGCCCCCGGATTCCTGATGCGCGTTGGTGGCACGCTGCACGCCACCGCGCATCAGTTCATCGGCAAGTTCAACAGTCCGATCGAGGCTGGGATTTACCGTCAGGGTGATGATCACGCGACCACCACCTCTACGTCAGCGTCGGCCAGAGCTGCGGCCAGGACGGAGGGGGGTGTCCGGTCGGTAACCAGGGTGTCAATGTCGGTCAGGGAAGCGAAGCCGACGAGAGTTTCCTGCTCCAGTTTCGACGCGTCCACCACCGCGATGACGCGGCGCGCCGACCTGACTATGGCGGTTTTGACTGCAGCTTCGTCGGGGTCGGGTGTGCTCAGTCCAAAGGTCGAGTGAACGCCGTTCGCCCCGATGAAGGCGATATCGGGGCGGTAGCCGTGAAAACGATCGATGGTGTGGCTCCCGACAGCGGCGCTCGTGAGGCCCCGCACCCTCCCGCCGACCAGTTCAAGGTGCAGATTGGAGGACGCAATCGACTGAGCGATGGGAACGGCGTGGGTGATGACCACGAGGCCGGCTCTGGCCTCGTGTGCCAACAGTTCGGCGAGGTGACCGGTAGTGGTGCCAGCATCGAGGACTATTGATCCGGCGTCGGGAATCATGGCGAGGGCGGCCTTGGCGATGCGTGCCTTTTCGTTCTGATGTTGGCCTGCGCGGCTGTTTAGGCTCAATTCACTGGTGCTGCTGTAGCCACCTGTGACCGCGCCCCCATGGACCCGGCGCAACACCCCAGCATCTTCGAGCAGTGCCAGGTCGCGCCGGACTGTCTCCCTGGTGATGTTAAAGCGTTCAGCTAGTTCGGCGACGCTGACGCGGCCTTCGGCTAGGGCGATTGTGGCGATCTTGCTATGGCGTTCTTCGGCGAACACTGCGGCCTCCTTGCGGCGGTGACTACCATCACAATAAATGTCTGATTGAGTGACTATATCTGTGTTTATCTTTGTTTGTCAATCATTTTTTGGCAGAAAAAAGCGCCATCGGCCGGGCCGG
>NZ_ASZW01000247.1:0-5906 GCF_000468215.1 Arthrobacter sp. CAL618
GGTACTGTTAGATGCCGCCGTCGCGTGTTTCGTTTCGGGTGACTGTCTCGCCTGTGTTGGGGTCCTGGACTGAACGGGATTCAGTGACCCGACGCTGACTGCGGGGTGCGTTCATTACGAGTGAAATAATGAGCCCAAGCACTCCGACACCCATCAGGATGTAGCCCACCAGAGTGAGGTCGATGAAGTCCACGACGTCAGCGACTGCGAAAGCAAGAATTGCACCCAGTGCAATAAGTACGATTGAAGAACCGATTCTCATTTGGTCTACTACTCCTTCGATAAAGGGCATCCCGCGACGAATTGGCCAGCGGGGGTGAAACTGGTGAACAGTTGGCTTTTCGGCCTTAACGTAGTGATCAGCTTACTGTTGTTCCGGTTTATGCTCGTTAACTAGCGGATTAGCGGCCGTCGCGCCGTGCCAGCTGGCGAGTCAAGTGTTATCAAATCAACACCGGCGTGGCCTATTGAAAGATGGTGCACAGGGGGTTTAATGAACTCAGCACCGCTTTAATTGAAAGCTAAGCACGCTGATGAAGTAGGATGGTTGGAAGCTTGTGTAGGGACATCCTGCATTACAGCACTTTTGTTATACGTATCACTCGTAGACAAGACTCGATCACAAGGAGTACTTCATGGGTTTCTTCGCATTCCTTCTTCTAGGCCTTATCGCTGGCGCAATCGCCAAGCTCATCCTTCCCGGTCGCCAGGGTGGCGGATGGATCATCACACTCGTACTGGGTGTAGTTGGTGCCCTGCTCGGCGGCTTCATCGGCAGCGCGCTGTTCGGTGCTGACATGAACGAATTCTTCTCGCTTGAGTCATGGCTTCTCGCTATCGGCGGTGCGCTGATCGTGCTGGTTGTTTACGGCGCCATCACCGGCCGCAAGTCACGCGCGTAATTTAGACGCTGCACAACAAAGCGCCGTCGGGGAAACCCGGCGGCGTTTTTTTGTCGCAATGTATTTCGGGCCTTATGTTCCGCGTTAACCGCTTTCAAGTGAAGGAAACCAGCCATGAAACTGCCTAATCTCAATCCGGCATCCAGGATGGCCAATGGGGCGCTCTTCGACAAGGAGGGAAAACCGAAACCGGGCATCCAGCGCACCATTGAGCGAGCCATCGAGGTGCAACGGCCTCTCGTGTTGGCAAATCTGCGCCGGATGTATGCAAAGAATCCGCAGGCCACTGCAGCTGAGATAAGCGCTGACCTTGAACGCCATTATCTGGCAGTCATCACCGTCACCGGCGCAGCGGTGGGAGCAACCGCAGTGGTGCCCGCCGTCGGCACAATTGCATCTTTGGGTCTTTCAGCTGCGGCAACCGTCGGCTTTCTTGAAGCCACGGCGTTGTACGCCCAATCCATTGCCGAACTTCACGGCGTCCAGACTGGAGATCCGGAGCGGGCGCGGACCCTCGTGATGGCCATCCTCATGGGCGAGGAGGGCCTCGCGCTGATTCAGTCGGTGCTCCGCGGCTCGGGCAGTGGAGCGTCAGAGCACTGGGGGACGGTCCTGGGAGGAAGCGTGTCCTCACCGATTGCGCGTACCATCGGCCACAGCATCCGGAGACGCTTCGTACGTAAAATGCTGGCCAAGCAGGGCGGCGCTCTGCTGGGTAGGGCTCTCCCCTTCGGTATTGGGGCTGTCGTCGGTGGAGCCGGTAACCACATGATGGGACGGGCGGTGATTACCGCAACCGCTCAGGCTTTCGGCCCCGCACCCAGTGTGGTCCCAGGCGAGCTCCTGAAGGACCTGGATAGCTGACCAGGGGTAGCCGCTCCGTGTGCTGACCCGTGCCGGGTTACCCGAAGACGGCGTGGGCGACGCTGAAGATCAGCAGGCCCGCCAGGGAACCGACCACGGTGCCGTTGATCCTGATGAACTGCAGGTCCTTTCCAATCTGCAGTTCGATCTTCTGTGAGGTCTCGACCGCGTCCCAGCGGCCAACGGTCTCGGTGATGATTGCCGCAATGTCGCTGCGGTAGGTGCGCACCAGATAGCCCGCCCCATCGGCAATCCACCGGTCAACCTTTCCAGCCAGCTCCGCGTCCGTGGACAACCGGCGACCGAAGTCCCGGACCGCTGTCTTGAAATTGCGGGTCAGCTCGCTATCGGAGTCGTCGACAGCTTCCATCAGGGCCTTTTTGATGGTGGTCCAGGTGCGAGCCGCCAGATCGCGCACCTGGGGGTCGCCCAACACCTGCGCCTTGATGCCTTCGGCCTTGGCGATTACCACCGGGTCGTGCTGCAGGTCCTGAGCCAGGTCCTTGAGATATTTATCCAGGGCCAGCCGCACATCATGGTTGGGGTTGGTCTGAACAGCACGCATAAACTTGGTCAGCTCCACGTACACCTTGTCCCCCACGAGGCCGTCCACGAACTGGGGCACCCAGGTGGGGGATCGCTGCGAAACCAGGCCTGAGACGAGGTCATAGTTGGTGTCCACCCAGTCGGCGGCACGGTCCACCAGGAGGTCCACCAGCTGATGGTGATGGCCGTCCTCGAAGATCCGCTCGGCAATTTTCCCTGCCGGCGGCCCCCAGGGTGGCGTGAGCAGGTGTTTCCGGACCATCGACTCGATCACGGATTGCACCGCATCGTCGTCGAGCACGGTGAACGCGCCCCGAATCAAGGCTGCTCCCTCAACGGCTACCCGATCCGCGCCTCCGGGAGTGGCCAGCCACGCACCTGCCTTCTGCGCGATTCCCACCGATGCCAATTTTTGTTGCACCACCGTCTCGGAGAGGAAGTTATCCTCGACAAATTGGCCCAGTGACGCCCCAATCTGGTCCTTCTTGCGAGGGATGATGGCTGTGTGGGGGATTTTGACGCCCATTGGATGTTTGAAGAGTGCGGTCACAGCGAACCAGTCCGCCAGGGCGCCGACCATGCCGCCTTCAGCAGCGGCGCGTACATACTGCAACCAGGGATACTGGTCCTGCAGTGCAAACGCGACAATGAAGATCAGCGCCATGACACCGAGCAGCCCGGTGGCAACCACTTTCATGCGCCGCAGCCCGGCGGCCCGTTCTGCGTCAGTGCCGGCTAGGTGAGAGCTCAAGGATCCTCCGGGGGTTACGGTGCCCCAGGCGGGTGCATCCGTCTGAGCCAGTAAAGCAGCGTATGGCCGGGTAAGTCACGCCGGGCTGGCCAATTTCGCGTACGGTATCAGGTAGATGCTGGTTGCCGACGGGATGGGGCGTGGTGTACACAATTTTCGCCCACCGCGGCGCCAGCCACCAGTTCGCCGAACATACCCGCGCCGCTTACCTCCAGGCGCTCGCTGAGGGAACCGACGGCGTCGAATGCGATATCCACATGACGCGTGATCAGCAGCTGGTATGTATTCATGATTCCACCCTCGACAGGACCTCAAGCGGAACCGGTGACGTTGCGGACCATACGCTGCGGGAACTGCGGGATCTCGATTTTGCGTCGTGGAAGGGTGCCACCATCCCCCCCTCAATATGGGGGGATCGCCGACCAGTTCCTCTCGCTGGGGGACCTGTTGGACCTGCTGTTGGCGGCGGACCGGGACGTCTCCCTTGCCATCGAACTCAAGCACCCCAGCCCCTTTGGGCTCAAACTCGAAGAGAAGCTGATCACCTTTTTGATGCAACAGGGGTGGGATCCGGTCAGTTCAACTCTCGCCAACGTGAGTATCAGCTTCATGAGCTTCAACCCCGACTCCGTGAGGCACCTGCTCGAGAAGGTGCCATCGCATATCGTCTGCCAGCTGGTCTCCGACGTGCGGCCCATCGAATTGCGGGCTGAGCTGCATCTGGGTGCGCTGACCGCGGCCGCGGTTATCGGGCTGCTCCGCCGGGCGCTCAACGACGGAGAGCGGAACATTGATTCGCACTCGGCGGGCATGGCGGGCCCCGGGATTGACTACGTGAGGACGCATCCAGCCAGAGTGCGCCGCTGGCTGGCCGAGGGGATCCGGCTACGTGTGTGGACGGTCGACGACGCCGACGACGTCGAACTCATGCGTGAATTGGGCATCCAGGAAATCACCACCAACCGTCCCGCGGCGGTCCGTGCACAACTGGATGGCACGCGCCCGCAGCCATGACGCGAGCCGCGATAGTGGCCGCCAGGATCAGGGGAGTCCGGAGGCGAATGTGATTGAGTTGAATCATGCAATCTCCGATCGAAGACTACGCACTCGTTTCCGACATGCACACTGGCGCGCTGATTTCCAAGACCGGGAGCGTGGATTGGCTGTGCTTCCCCCGGTTTGATTCTGATTCTTTGTTCTCCGCGCTGCTGGGCGAGCAGGACCACGGTCGATGGGCGATCGCTCCCGCCCCCGGTGCGGGCTCCGCCGAGGTCGTGGAGTGGCGCTACATTGACTCCACCTTTGTGATGGCGACCCGCTGGCACACCGACGCCGGGGACGTCCAGGTCACCGACTTCATGCCGGTCGGCGACCGCCGCGCGTCCTTGGTGCGGAGGATTCAAGGGCTGAGCGGCACTGTGCCGATGCGCCAGGAACTGGTGGTCCGCTTCGGCTACGGCAAGATCCTCCCCTGGGTCAGCAGGCAAACCGATGAAAGCGGGGAGGCCATCTCGGCGATTGCGGGCCCCGACGCCCTGGCGCTGCGCGGTGAGCACCTGCCGCACGCCTCCCACCGCCGACACGAAGGCGAGTTCACTGTTGCCGCAGGAGAAACCGTCGACCTCGAACTTGTCTGGTATCCCTCCTACCGGCCCATGCCCGAGCCCATCAACGTCGATATCGCTCTCCGGGAAACGATTGATTACTGGGCCGGTTGGGCCGCCAGCTTTGAGCAGCAGGGGGAGTACGATCCCATCGTCAAACGCTCGCTGCTCGTCCTGCGAGCACTGACACACGAGGACACCGGCGGGATTGTGGCCGCCCCCACCACCTCGCTGCCCGAGCACTTCGGCGGCGCCCGGAACTGGGACTACCGCTTCTGCTGGCTGCGCGACGCGGCGCTCACTCTTGAGGCGATGATGACCCACGGGTACCAGGAGGAGGCGCTGGAATGGCGCAACTGGCTGCTGCGTGCCGTCGCCGGCGACCCGGAGGACCTGCAGATCATGTACGGCGTTGGTGGGGAGCGCGAGCTGCCGGAGAAGATCCTCCATCACCTGCCCGGCTACGAAGCGTCCACCCCGGTCCGGGTTGGCAATGGGGCCGTCGACCAGTACCAGGCAGACGTCGTCGGCGAGGTCATGGTGGTGCTGGAGAAGCTCCGTAACAGGGGAGTGCTGGAGGACAGCTTTTCCTGGCCCCTGCAGCGCGCCCTGCTGAGCTTCGCCGAGAACCATTTCGACGATCCCGATCACGGCATCTGGGAGATGCGCGGTGAGCTGAAGTACTTCACCCATTCCCGGGTGATGATGTGGGCCGCCTTCGATCGCGGAGTGCGAGCCGTCCGTGAGCATGGGCTTGAAGGCCACGCAGAACGCTGGGCGGAACTTCGTGACCGGCTTCGCGAAAACATCCTGGAAAAGGGTTTCGACACCACTATCAACTCCTTCACTCAGACCTACGGCAGCCCCGAGGTTGACGCTTCCCTGCTGCAACTCCCGCAGGTTGGCTTCCTGGACTACGACGATCCCCGGATGCTCGGTACCGTGGCCCGATTGGAGAAAGAGCTGGCCAACGAACAAGGGCTGCTGCTGAGGTACCGCACCGAAGCCGGTATGGACGGACTGGAACCGGGCGAACACCCCTTCCTCGCCTGCTCCTTCTGGCTGGTGGAACAGTACGCCAGGTCCGGCAGGATTGACGATGCCAAGCGGCTGATGAACCAGTTGGTGGGCTATGCCAACGGCCTGGGCCTGCTCGCCGAGGAATACGACACCGACAGTTTACGGATGGCTGGCAATTACCCGCAGGCCTTCTCGCACCTGGCCTTGGTGCGTGCCGCC
>NZ_ASZW01000248.1:0-5670 GCF_000468215.1 Arthrobacter sp. CAL618
AGCCTGGCCCCGGTGAAGGGGTGGGTGAGGATCCTGGTGAACGATGGTGCGTGGCCGGCGAGTTGGCGTGCGGTCTCGGGATCAATCGGCCCGTAGCCTTCCAACTCACCCGGTGTGTCCCCACCGAGGAGAGTCATCACCGGGACGGTGACGAACACCTTCGCCTGCACACCCCAATACGTGCTGGCCTCCCCCGACTGACCCGACCCGCTGCCACCGTTGGACCCGTTGGACCCGTCGCCACTGCCGGGTTCACGATCGCTCCTGGGCACGGAATCTGCGGGTACGGAATCTGCGGGCACGGAATCTTCGAGCCCGCTGGTCCCTCTGGCCGGGCCACTCAGGTGTCCGGTGGGTCCGGCGCTGGTGAGGACGTCCACGAGGACGTCGGCCCGGAGTTGGGTGAGGGTCCTGGATTCGTCGGGGCCTTGCAGGTTACGGGCTGCGGTGTCGACGCGGTGGAAGATCCCGGCGGCCTGTTCGGTGGGCAGGAAGGCTTGGAGCCAGGCCATCCCGTCCTGGACCGGTGCCAGATACACGCGACGGTCCTGAAGAGCTTTCCGGCGCCGCAAGGTAGTCGACTCGGGGTGTAAGGCTTCGCGTAGCCGTTGGGCCTGGCGGCAAAACTTCGCCACCGTGGTCTGGCAGGCCAGACCGATGAGGTGGGCTTCAAACGCGGCGGTAACCGCCGGGACGGTATTGGGGATGCTGATGGCTTCCTGCACGACGGCCGTGGCATGGCGTTGGGAGAGCCTGCCGTCCTCCAACGCGCGCAGCGTGGCCGGGTACTCACGGGTCAGTAGTTCACTGGTATCCAGGAGAAACCCCGCGGTCCGTTCCGGGATGCGCAGCGCGGCGCTGATCTCCGCGCCGGCCAGGGCATGAACACGGTCCAGGTCTTCGACCCAGGGGTGTTCCTCGGCCATCAGGTCATAAAGATGGGTGGCCGCTTTGGCTTCCTGCGCATCGACCCAGGACCGCAACACTGAGAGCGTCTTGAGCAGGTTCACGGTCTGCCCCGCGTTCAACGTCACCATCGCCGCGACCGACACCTGGCCAGACAACGGCACCGGAGCCCCCGGCCCGATCGGAGCGGTCCAGGTCGCTTCCCCGCCCAGCGGCCCGCGCGGACCATACCCACCCGCATTCCCCGAAGCAGTGTTCGCGGACCCGCTCTCGAAGACGGAACCGGGGCCAGAACCGGGGCCGGATTCGGGGGAGAATCCCGATCCGGGAGCAGAAGCGTCGCTGCCTTTCATACCTTTATTCCATCATCGCCCACTGACAAAATAGGGGCCGATTCAGGGTCACCAGAAAAACTTTCTCAACTATTTTTCGGCCCACACAACCAACACGGACCGCCTCCTGAACACCCCGCCCAGGGCCAACCAAAGACTAAGGTCTGGTCGGTCAGGGCGCCCTCAACCCGGCAGATGTCACTCCTCGGCAGGGGTGGCGACGGCCAGCAGGAGGACGGGGGTGAGGGCCAGCAGGAGGACGGGGGTGCGGGCCAGCAGGACGTTCTCTCACGGCTGAACAGCCTGCGAGGCCCGCGCGACCGCGGAGTTCGGCGACTCAATGCGCCTCCGCACGCAAGGTTGAGCCTATCCCACTCAACTTAGATTTGACTCTCTGCGGCCTCGGAGTACAGTTGAGTGAAGAACGCTCAAGATCCGGCTTTCAGGCGAATACTCGCCAGGCTACGGGCTGAGCGATTCCCCTCATTACGGGCTGTTGAAAGGAAATACGCATGTCACGTGCAGTAGGTATTGACCTCGGAACCACCAACTCAGTGGTTTCCGTACTCGAAGGTGGCGAGCCCACCGTTATCGCCAACGCTGAAGGCGCACGGACTACGCCCTCGATCGTTGCGTTCTCCAAGGGCGGGGAAGTGTTGGTTGGCGAAATCGCCAAGCGCCAGGCCGTCAACAACATCGACCGCACCATTGCTTCCGTCAAGCGCCACATGGGCACCGACTGGAACGTCAAGGTCGACGATAAGAACTACACGGCTCAGGAAATTTCCGCGCGCATCCTTCAGAAGCTGAAGACCGACGCCGAAAGCTACCTGGGTGAAAAGGTGACCGACGCTGTCGTCACCGTTCCCGCCTACTTCAACGACGCCGAGCGCCAGGCCACCAAGGAAGCAGGCGAAATCGCAGGCCTGAACGTCCTGCGTATTGTCAACGAGCCAACCGCTGCAGCACTGGCGTACGGCCTGGACAAGGGCAAGGAAGACGAGCTCATCCTGGTCTTCGACCTGGGTGGCGGCACATTTGACGTCTCCCTGCTCGAGGTCGGCAAGGATGAAGACGACTTCTCCACCATTCAGGTACGCTCCACCTCCGGTGACAACCGCCTCGGCGGCGACGACTGGGATCAGCGCGTGGTTGACTACCTGCTGTCGCAGGCCAAAGCCAAGGGTGTTGACCTGTCCAAGGACAAAATCGCCCTGCAGCGCCTGAAGGAAGCGGCAGAGCAGGCCAAGAAGGAACTCTCCTCGGCAAGCTCCACCAACATCTCCCTCCAGTACCTTTCGGTCACCCCAGACGGCCCCGTCCACCTGGACGAGCACCTCTCCCGTGCCAAGTTCCAGGACCTCACCAAGGACCTGCTGGACCGCACCAAGAAGCCATTCAACGACGTCATCGCTGAAGCAGGCATCAAGGTTGCCGACATCGACCACATCGTGCTCGTCGGTGGCTCAACCCGCATGCCAGCCGTCGTTGAACTGGTGAAGTCACTCGCCGGTGGCAAGGAGCCCAACAAGGGCGTCAACCCTGATGAGGTCGTCGCCGTCGGCGCCGCACTCCAGGCAGGCGTGCTGAAGGGTGAGCGTAAGGACGTGCTGCTCATCGACGTCACCCCTCTGTCCCTCGGGATCGAGACCAAGGGCGGCATGATGACCAAGCTGATCGAGCGCAACACGGCCATCCCCACCAAGCGCAGCGAAACCTTCACCACCGCCGACGACAACCAGCCATCGGTTGCTATCCAGGTCTTCCAGGGCGAGCGCGAGTTCACCCGGGACAACAAGCCACTGGGTACCTTCGAACTGACCGGAATCGCTCCCGCCCCCCGCGGCGTGCCACAGGTTGAGGTCACCTTCGACCTCGACGCCAACGGTATCGTCCACGTGTCCGCCAAGGACAAGGGCACCGGCGCCGAGCAGTCGATGACCATCACCGGCGGCACCGCGCTGTCGAAGGAAGACATCGACCGTATGGTCCGCGAAGCCGAGGAGCACGCAGCCGAGGACAAGGAACGCCGCGAAGCAGCCGACACCCGCAACGGTGCCGAGCAGTTGGCCTACTCGGTCGACAAACTGATCGCCGACAACTCGGACAAGCTGCCCGAGGACGTCAAGACCGAGGTTCAGGCCGACGTCGACGAACTGAAGAAGGCACTCGAAGCCAACCCTGAGGAAGCCGGATCGGCTGACACGGTCAAGGCCGCGTTTGAGAAGCTTCAGGCGTCACAGACCAAGCTCGGCGAGGCAATCTACGCAGCGGCACAGCAGGACGCCGCCGCGCCAGGCGCCGACGCACCTCAGGATGGAACGGCGCCTGACGCTGGCTCGTCCTCGAACGACGAGGACATCGTCGACGCCGAGGTAGTCGACGAAGACGACAACACCGAAAAGAAGTAGTCATGCCGCACCACGGAAACGAAGAAGAGCACCAGTCCGAACCGGTCAGCTTCCGCGATAACCGGAAGATCGACCCCGAGGCAGGTAAGGTCCGTGGGCAGCAGCAGGACGACGACGGCGCACAGGCTGGTCACACCGACCAGCCTGTGACCCCGGACTCCGTTCAGGATCCCGTTGAGGAAGCCGACGCCGGGGAGCAGCCCGCCGATGGTAGCGATGCGCTGGCCCAGGCCGAGGCAATCCTCAACGGGATCGACGGCGAGGGGTTCACCGAACCCGCCGCCGGATCGGCCTCAGCTGTGGAAGCGGAGCTGCGTACCGACCTGCAACGCCTCTCGGCCGAGTACGTCAACTACCGGAAGCGCGTCGAGCGCGACCGGGACGTGGCCCGGGACATGGCAGTCATCGGAGTGTTGAACTCGCTGATGCCCGTCCTGGACGACATCGACGCCGCTCGCCAGCACGGCGACCTGGCCGACGGACCTTTCGCTGCGATCTCCACCAAATTGGAAAACGCGCTGAAGACCTACGGCCTAAGCCGGATCGACGAGACCGGAGTGGAGTTCGACCCGAACATCCACGAGGCTCTGATCCAGCAGCCCAGTGCCGACGTACAGTTCGACAGCGTCAGCCAGATCCTGCGGGCAGGTTACAAGAAGGGCGACCGCGTCCTGCGGGCAGCCCAAGTTATCGTCGCAGTGCCCGAGTAGCGCCTGGGAAGCCGGAGCAGTGCCCGACCGGCGGCAACGAAATTTCCTCGCTCGCAGAGCTCGTTTGAAATATTAAAGCCGCCGGGTCGGACACTGCTCCGGCTCCATCGCTACTCACCTATGCTTTGAATTCATATACGAAAGGGGACGCCAATTGGCTAGTCAGGATTGGGTCGACAAGGATTTCTATAAAATTCTCGGTGTCCCCAAAGATGCAACAGCTGCCGACATCAAGAAGTCGTACCGGAAGTTGGCGCGCAAGCACCACCCGGACCAGAATCAGGCAACCGGCGGGTCGGACAAGATGTTCAAGGACATTTCCGAGGCGTACTCGGTGTTGTCCGATCCTGAGGATCGTCAGCAGTATGACGCCATCCGTGCCATGGGCGGCGGCGCACGCTTTACCGCCGGTGGTCCCGGTGGGGGAGCCGGCGGCGCTGGCTTCGAAGATATCTTCGGCAACCTCTTCGGTCAGGGTGCCGGACAGCCCAGGCCCGGACGCCAACGCCCCGGCGGTGGCGGAGGCGCCAGCTACGGCAATCTTCCACCCGAGTTCGCCGACCTGTTCGGCCAGGGCGGGGGAGGCGGCTTCGGCCAGGGCGGCGGTGGGTTCCCCGGAGGCTACCAGCCGACCCCGCGTAAAGGCGCCGACCGTACGGCGACCACCAGTATTTCTTTCGCCGGTTCCATTAACGGCACCACCATCGGACTGCGTGAGCCCTCCGGTGAAGTCATCGATGTTCGGGTGCCCGCCGGCATCAAGGACGGACAAAAGGTCCGCGTCCGGGGCAAGGGCCAGGCTGGCGCCGCAGGAAATGGCGACCTGATGGTCAGCGTAAGCGTGAAACCGCATCCATTCTTCCAGCGCGACGGCGACAACATCCGCGTCCACGTGCCGGTGTCCTTCCCGGAGGCTGCAATGGGTGCGCACATCGATGTCCCCACGCTGACCGGTGACACGGTCAAGGTCAAAGTCCCCGCCGGTACGCCGTCCGGACGGACCCTGCGCGTCAAGGGGCGTGGGGTGTCCACAGCAAAGGCGACCGGTGACTTGCTGGTGACCATCGACGTCGTCGTCCCGCAGAAACTGAACAAGGACGCAGAGGCTGCTGTCGAGGCGTTTGCCGCCGCGACCGTCGACGCCGACCCGCGAGCGGGCCTCGCCGCCAAAGCGAAACTCTAAAGCCCAAGCAGCATCGAAAGGAGGTCACGATGGCAATCGACGCAAGCCTGCCCATCTACGTGATCTCCGTCGCCGCAGAACTCGCGGACATGCACCCGCAAACCCTCCGGCAGTACGACCGGCTCGGG
>NZ_ASZW01000249.1:0-4775 GCF_000468215.1 Arthrobacter sp. CAL618
CCCGCCGCTACTCGCAGCGGGACGTGACCACTCTCCGCGAGGTACAGCGGCTTTCCCAGGAGGGGGTGTCGCTGGAAGGTATCCGACGGATCCTGCAGCTCGAAAATCAGGTCGCCGCCCTGCAATACCGGGTTCAGGAGCTGACCGACGAACTGGCGTCCCGCCGTCGTCAGCCTGACTCAAGCAGGGTGTTTGCCGCCGGACTCGCAGGCGACGTCGTTACCCTCTCCCGCGGTCAGCGCCCCCGGCCGCGGAGTCAGGCGATGGTCGTGTGGCGCCCGTGACCGCGGTACGAGCTACACTGCCGGCGCGGCTGTACTTGATCGGATAATGAGCGCTGTTCGAGCGACGTGATTGGTAGAAGAATAGGCTGCCGGGTCCTGCAGAATCGCCAGGAGGCGCTCGACGGCGCGCTGCCCCTGTTCCCGCGGGAATTGGGCCACTGTGGTCAGCCCGAGAGCTTCCCCGAGTTCATGCCCATCAATCCCTATCACTGAAATGTCTTCGGGGACGCGAAGTCCCAGCTCCCGTGCCGCGAGGATGGTGCCTATCGCCATCTCGTCTGACGCGCAGAAGACCGCCGAAGGAGTATCGCGAGGATAGCCCAGGAGCTGTTTCGCCTGTGCTAGACCGCCCTGAATGGTGAAGTCGGCGTCGACGCGCCAGGAGTCAAGGACGTCCAGGTTTGCGTTCCTCATGGCCGACTCATACCCGTTCCGACGGGTGCCGGAAATCCGGAAATCATTTTCAAATGCATCGGCACCACCGAGGTGGGCAATTCGCCGATGCCCAAGGCTGATGAGATGCTCTGTGGCGAGTCGGGCGATTTCACCATCATCGACGCTGAAGGTCTCCGCCCCGGGAAGCGGCCCGCCAATGCCGACTACTGGCTTTCCTACGGCGAGGAGCTGATCCAGTTCGTCGCGGCGAAGTTCAAGCGAAACGGGGATCACCCCATCACACCGCTGGCGGAGAAGAAAGTCGGTGAGGACGCGGTCGCGGTGGTCGGCGTTCTCGTTCAGGTTATAAAGCGTGAGGTCATACCCAGCCTCGAGCAACGATGCCGCGACGCTGTCGACGATCTGGGAATAGTACCAACGGGCGACCGACGGCACGACGACTCCCACATTGCGGTGACGGCCCGAGGCTAGCGAGGACGCAGTCGAACTCACCACGAAGCCCAGTTCCTTTGCGGCCCGCAGAACCCGCGCCCGGCTTCGCTCCGATACCTGCCCCTTGCCGCTGAGCGCTCGGGATACGGTCGCGGTGGAGACCCCGGCGAGCTGGGCGACATCCTTGATGCCGGCCATGGTCTCCCTCCCAAAATTCATGCGGTGCACTCCGGCTGGACTGTGCCTCCTTCGATCATTCCGGAGTCGCCACGAAAGCGCTATCCGTGGAGTGGATCAGCCAGACGCAAGCATTGGGTGGGAGCATTCGGGTTTCCCCCGCTTCCATTTCTTCCGGCGTGCTGGAGACGATGATAGCGCCCGGCGGAAGCGGGATGGCGAATTCACCCATGTTGAGAACCACCAGCACTTCGCCGTTGAGGAACGCAACGGCGTCGGTCGTTTCGTACTCGCGGGACCAGCTCAGGGATCCGGCACCGAGCCGCAAATCCCGTCGAAGCTGGAGGGCGGTCCGATACAGGGACAGCGTTGAGGAAGGATCCTCCGTCTGACGGTCGCGGGCGTAGCCAGACCACCCCTCTGGTTGTGGCAACCAGGGGGTCGGCGCCTCATGGGGTGCGCCGCTGTGGTTCGCCGCAAAACCAAACGTGGGCGTATCGGCGAGCCACGGCAACGGAACCCGGCAGCCGTCTCGGCCGAGTCGCTCCCCTTCGGTTCGGCCGAAGGTCGGGTCCTTGCGAGCATCGTCAGGCATTGCAGTGTGGTCGGGCAGGCCAAGTTCCTCGCCCTGGTAAAGATAAATGCCTCCCGGCAGGGCGAACATCGCGAGGGAAGCAGCCCGGGCCCGGGCCAGTCCTATTGCGGTGTCGGGCTGCGCGTCGAACCTGCCGATTCCGTCACCACCACGGGGAGCGCCCTCGGGGAGGCCGAAGCGGCTTGCGTGCCGGACGACGTCGTGATTGCTCAACACCCAGGTGGTGGGCGCGTCGACTGCGTCGAAAGCGGTCAGCGAAGTCGAGATCACATGGCGGAGGGAATGCGCGTCCCAGGGATGATGAAGGTATGCGAAGTTGAAGGCCTGGTGCATCTCGTCCGGGCGCACCCAGTCGGTCAGGCGGGGCAGGGGGTCGATCGACGCCTCGGCACAAAGGATTCGGTCTCCGTCGTATTCGTCGAGGATGCCACGCCACCGACGATAAATTGCATGGACCTCCTCCTGCCCGAACATGGGCGCATCCGAACCAGGGAAGCCCTCCGTGGATCCGCCGTCGGCACGGCCGCCCCAGTCCGGCAGGCCTTTGGCCTTGATGAGGGCGTGCGCTACGTCCACGCGGAACCCGGACACCCCGCGATCAAGCCAGAAACGGAGGACTCGCTCGAACTCCTCCCGCACGGCTGGGTTGTCCCAATTGAAGTCGGGCTGGGAGGAATCGAACAGGTGAAGATACCACTGGCCAGGGGAGCCATCAGGAGCAGTAACGCGCGTCCACGCAGGGCCGCCGAAATGGGACTGCCAGTTGTTGGGGGGCTCGTCGCCGCCGGCGCCCCGGCCATCACTGAAAATGAACATGGACCGCTCAGGCGAACCCTCGGGAGCAGCCAGCGCGGCCTGAAACAGCGCGTGCTCACTTGAGCAATGGTTGGGTACGAGGTCGACGATAATCCGAATCCCAAGGCGGTCCGCCCCTGCAACAAGGGCGTCAAAGTCGGCTAGCGTGCCAAACATCGGGTCGACATCGCAATAGTCTGCGACATCGTAGCCGCCGTCGCGGTGGGGAGAGGGGTAGAACGGGGATAGCCAAACAGCGTCGACGCTGAGCTCTGCCAAATGGTCCAATTCGGCCAGGACACCAGGAAGGTCCCCCGTACCATCGCCGTTCGAGTCCCGGAACGAGCGCGGGTAGACCTGGTAGATGACAGATGAGCGCCACCACTCGGCATCCCCCCACGCGGCGTGCAATGGGTCGTGGAAGGAGGCAGGCGAGGACAGGTGATCGCCGCTCAGGACGGGAACAATCTCAGGCATGCCGACTATCTTAGACCGCAAATCAACTAAAAGTGGAAGCGCTTGCCCTGGGCTAGCTTGCCGCATGCCGGTTTGAGGGCGGATTCTCAACCAGTTTTTTCTGACAGTTGGAATATTTTGTGCAAGCGTTTACAGTTGTGACTCTTATCACGATCTGCCCGATCGGGCGGGTTGTGGCATAGACGTTTCCCGGTGAGCGGACGTACCGCTCCGATGGCCGGGCACTGACCGATGACGTTCACGAAAGGTACACCAATGAAGGTGCGATCCACCCAGCCGATGCGTCGGCACACCCTATTCACCGGACTACTGTCCGTTTCAGTCCTGGCCCTCACCGCCTGTGGCGGAGGAGCATCCGAGTCAGCCGGCACCAGCAGCACCCCCGCCGCGGAAAACCTCTCAGAGGGGGGCGCCACGACGCTCACCATGTGGGTTGACGCGGAGCGTGCACCCGCCCTTGAGGAGATCACCGCTTCCTTTAAAGAGGACACTGGGATCGAAGTGAAACTCGCGGTCAAGGACTTCGCCGCAGTACGTGATGACTTCATCACCCAGGTGCCCACCGGCAAGGGTCCAGACCTGATCGTGGGTCCACATGACTGGTTGGGCACTTTCGTTCAGAACGGCGTGGTGGCGCCGGTGGAGCTTGGCGACAAAGCGGCGGAGTTCCAGGAATCCGCCATCCAGGCGATGACCTACGACGGCAGCGTCTACGGCGTCCCCTACGCGCTGGAGAACATTGCGCTGCTGCGCAACATCGACCTGGCGCCCGAGGCAGCAACCACCTTTGACGAGGTCATCGCGAACGGCGAGGCCGCCGTCGCCGCGGGCGACGCGGAATACCCCTTCCTGGTGGGCATGGATCCCAAGCAGGGCGATCCGTATCACCTGTACCCGCTGCAGACCTCGATGGGGGTCCCCGTCTTCGGCCAGAACGACGATGGCAGCTACAACGCGGACGAACTGCTGCTGGGCGAGCCCAACGGCGTCGAGTTCGCGAAGAAGCTCGTCGAATGGGGTGACGAAGGGTCGAAGATCATCAACTCGAACATCACCGGCGATATCGCGAAGGAGAAATTCAACGCGGGCGAGTCGCCCTACTTCCTGACCGGTCCCTGGAACGTGCCCGATGCCCAGGCCGCAGGGTTGAACATCGCTGTCGACAACCTTCCCACCGTCGGGGAGGAAGACGCGCAGCCTTTCATCGGTGTCAACGGATTCTTCATTTCCTCGAAGAGCGCCAACGCGCTCGCGGCGAATGAGTTTGCCGTCAACTATCTCAGCACCGAGGAAGCACAGGACGCGATGTACGCCGTTGGGGGGCGCCCACCGGCCCTCAACGCCAGCTTCGACAAGGCGTCCTCGGATCCGATCGTTGCAGCATTCGGCGAGATCGGAGCCAATGGTGTGCCTATGCCAGCGCTGCCAGAAATGCAGGCCGTCTGGGCTGACTGGGGAGCAACCGAGCTCGCCCTGATCAAGGGCAGCAGCGACCCTGAGGCTGCCTGGACCACCATGGTCAGCAACATCGAAGAGAAGATCGCAGGGCAGTAACAACCCGGCGCCCGTCCTTCCTTGGGCGGGCGCCACCCCTGGCTGCTCCGGCAGCAACCTCTTCG
>NZ_ASZW01000249.1:4785-9587 GCF_000468215.1 Arthrobacter sp. CAL618
CCGGTGCCCTTCCCCGGTCCGCGGCGGATAACCTCACCGCAGCGGCCGCCCTCGGCCTACCAACGAAAGCCTTTTCGATGTCTACCCTTGCCCCTCCCGACCGGTCCACAACGCGGCCCCGGAAGAAGCCCGGCTCGACCGCAGATTCCACCTTTGGGCTGCTGGTCAAAATCACGCTACTTGGCCTGGTGGATGCTTTTGCCGTGTACGTCATGATTACCCTCTTCTTTCAGGAGAAGTGGCTAATCCTGATCGTCGCCGCGTCGGTGACACTGCTCATCAACTGGATCTATCTCAGGAAGGGTGGACTGCCGGCAAAGTACCTCGCACCGGGCATCTTCTTCCTGGTCCTCTTCCAGGTGTTTGTGATGCTCTACAGCGGGTACGTCGCGTTCACCAACTACGGCGACGGGCACAACAGCACCAAAGCCGACGCCGTGAGCGCCATCCAGTTGTCGGCGCAGCAACGGGTGCCGGATTCGCCTGCCTACCGCGTCTCCATCCTGGAGCGCGACGGCGAACTCCACCTCCTCGCCACCGATCCCGACGGCGACGTGTCCGTTGGCACCACTGGTTCGCCGCTCGAAGACGCGAGCGAGGCCGTCACGGATTCGACGGGCAGGGCAGTGGAACTGGAGGGGTACCGGACACTGGGCTTCGCTGAGATCCTCACGAACCAGGCCGACATCCTGGCCGTCACCGTCCCTTTCTCAGACGACCCCGA
The DNA here is from genome assembly GCF_000468215.1 of Arthrobacter sp. CAL618. Taxonomy (NCBI): domain Bacteria; kingdom Bacillati; phylum Actinomycetota; class Actinomycetes; order Micrococcales; family Micrococcaceae; genus Arthrobacter; species Arthrobacter sp. CAL618. The sequence continues at coordinate 5,510 of NZ_ASZW01000249.1, forward strand.
GGACGGCAGCCTAAAGACAAGCGATGGATCGAGCGCCTACGTCTACCGTCCCTCGCTCAGTTTTGATGAGGCGACCAGCACGTTCACCAACCTCGAAACCGGAGCCACCTACACCGATTCGGGCGAGGGCTCGTTCACCTCGGTCGACGGTGAGCAGCTCAGTACTGGGTGGAAAGTGAACGTCGGGTTCGACAACTTCGCCAAGGCCTTCTCCGACCAGAACATCCGGGGACCGCTGCTGCAGGTGGTTCTCTGGACCTTCACCTTCGCGATCGTCTCAGTTCTCTCCACCTTCGCACTGGGGCTATTCCTCGCCAACGCGTTCAATCTTCCCGACCTCCGCGGCAAGCGGGTCTATCGCATCCTGATGATCCTTCCGTATGCCTTTCCGGCTTTCCTCGCCGGTCTCGTCTGGTCCGGACTGCTCAATCCGGAATTTGGTTTCGTCAATAACACCTTCTTTGGGGGAGCGGACATTCCGTGGCTGACCGATCCGTTGCTGGCGAAGGTCAGTGTGCTCGTCGTCAACCTGTGGCTCGGGTTCCCCTACATGTTCCTGGTGTGCACGGGCGCCCTGCAATCCTTGCCCGAGGAGGTCAACGAGGCGGCCCGCATGGACGGCGCCACGGCCTGGAGGACCTTCACCGCCATCAAACTGCCGCTGCTGCTCGTCTCGGTGGCGCCGCTGCTGATCGCGAGCTTCGCTTTTAATTTCAACAACTTCAACGTCATCTACATGCTGACCGACGGCGGGCCCCGCTTCGGCAACACGACGGCAAACATCGGGCACACGGACATCCTCATCACGATGGTCTACGAAATCGCCTTCGGCACCGGGGTGGGCCGTGACTATGGCCTGGCCAGCGCCCTATCCATCATCATCTTCATCATCGTCGCCGTGGTCTCGGCCATCAGCTTCCGGCAGACCAAGGCACTGGAGGACATCAACTGATGACTGCATTCACCGAGCCCCGGGCGACCGCCGTCGCCGAACCCCACCCGCAATCCACGGGCAAGATCCCCGAGCGTCGCCAGCGCACCTTCAGCCAATGGTTCAGGCATAAAGGGTGGCGGCATGTGGTGGGTGTGGTGACCACCCTCTTTGCCGTGTTCCCTCTGATCTATGTCCTTTCAGCGGCCCTTAACTCGAACGGAACGATGGTCGGTTCCAACGCCCTGTTCAGCCAGATTGACGGCGGCAACTTCGAAGCGCTGTTCACCAACCCGAGCCGGCCGTTTGGCCGGTGGTTCATCAACACGATGGTCATCGGTGTGGTCACGTCCGCTGCGACAGTTTTCCTGGGGGCGCTTGCTGCCTACGCGTTCAGCCGCATGCGGTTCACCGGGCGCAGGATCAGCCTGCTTACCCTGTTGATCCTGCAAATGTTCCCCCAGCTGCTTGCTGTGGTCGCCATTTTCCTGATGCTCAATGCCATCACGGATATCGTGCCGTGGCTGGGCCTCGGCAGCCAACTCGGACTCATCATGGTCTACCTCGGCGGGGCCCTGGGGGTTAACACCTACCTCATGTACGGGTTCTTCAACACCGTGCCCAAGTCGCTCGATGAGGCAGCCAGGATCGACGGAGCAAGCCACGTCCAGGTCTTTTTCACCATCATCCTCCCGCTGGTGACGCCCATCCTCGCGGTGGTTGGTCTGCTTGCCTTCATCGGGTTGAGCAGCGAATTCGTTATTGCCAGCGTCGTCCTGACCGACCCGGACTCCCAGACCCTCGCCGTGGGCCTCTACTCCTATGTAGCGCAGCAGCGATCCGAGAACTGGGGGGTCTTCGCCGCGGGCGCCGTCCTCGCCGCTGTTCCGGTGATGGCACTGTTCCTGTTCCTGCAGAAGTACATCACCAACGGTCTCGTGGCCGGTTCAGTCAAGGGCTGAGCCGTGCAAGATGCAACCCTGAGCTCGCCCCACCACGACGGTTCGCCACAATACGTCAGGAATCAGTCACCGGTAGTAGGCGATGTCCTTGCCCTGCGGCTGCGGGTTCCCGCGCACTGGGGGACACCGCGCAGGGTATTCCTTCGGTCGTTGAGGGACGGTGAACCACATTATGACCAGGCCCGGAGCCTCCTGAGCGTCGACGGATGGTCCTGGTGGGAGGCAGACGTCACAGTGGTCAATCCGACACTGAGGTACCGCTTCCTGCTCGAGGGGGCTGAGGCCCAAGGCCCCAGCTGGTCCTGGTTGACCGCCACCGGCGCATCCCCCTGGGACACCCCAGACCGGGACGATTTCGTCATCCATTGCCGGCCAGCCCCTGCTGAGTGGGCCCGGGGCGGGGTGGTCTACCAGGTCTTCCCTGATCGTTTCGCCAGGTCAGAGACGCAGCAACCAGCGGACCTCCCCGGCTGGGCCGTAGCGTGTGCCTGGGAAGACCCGGTTGAGCCCCGAGGGGAGCTCACCCCGCGGCAGGTCTACGGGGGGGACCTTGACGGGATTACCGAAAAGCTCGACCACCTCGTCGATCTTGGTGTCACGATCCTGTATCTGACTCCCTTCTTTCCTGCGCGCTCCAACCACCGCTATGACGCAACAACCTTCGACGTCGTCGATCCCATCCTGGGCGGGGATGACGCCCTGATCCGGTTGGTGGAAGCAGCCCACGCCCGCAACATCGCAGTGATCGGTGACCTGACGGCCAACCACACCGGTGACGCACACGAATGGTTCCAGAAGGCACGCGCCGATCCGACAAGCGCCGAGGCCGGCTTCTACTACTTCGACGAGGAATCCGCCGGCTACGCCTGCTGGTTCGGCGTGCCGAGTCTACCCAAACTGAACTGGGCCTCCCAGGAGCTGCGCAGGCGCTTCATTGAGGGAACGGACTCGGTGGTGGCGAAATGGCTATTGCCGCCGTTCAATCTGGACGGGTGGCGGATCGACGTTGCCAACATGATGGGACGCAACTCAGACGTGGACATGAACCATCAGATCGCCGCGCTGATCCGGGCCACCATGGACGATGTGCGACCGGGACTGCTGCTCCTCGCTGAATCCACCGGGGATGCCACCGAGAATCTGACCAGCCAGGCGTGGGACGGAGCCATGACCTACTCCAATTTCACCAGGCCACTGTGGCAGTGGCTTGCACGTGAAGACGCGGTAGCCAACTTCTTCGGAACCCCTATCACCGGAATTCCGCGCATCGACGGTCATGGTTTTGTGGCGACGCACCTCGCCCTTTCTGCAGGCTTCTCCTGGCGTGCACGAACCCAGAATATGAGCGCGTTGAACACCCATGACACGGCACGGGCAGGGACAGTGATGATCAAGGGCGGCCCCGCCGTCGGTATGGCCCTGGTGTTCCTGCTACCTGGCCTGCCCACTCTTTTCGCCGGCGATGAATTTGGGCTGCGCGGCAGCAACGGCGAGGATTCCCGTACGCCAATGCCGTGGCAAGGATCCGCCGACCGGCCCGATGATCTGCGCGCCCTCATTGCAGCGCTAGCCTCGCTGCGGGCGGGGTCTCCGGCGCTCCTGGAGGGCACGGTGCGCTGGCTAGCTGTTGCGCGGGACGTGGTTGTGCTCGCCCGGGAGCATGAGCATGAATGCTTCGTGATCGTAGCGGCGAGGGCGGACTACGACTCTGTCACGATTCCGCTGGGTCTCCTGCCGGGGTTGTGGTCCGACGCCGAACAGGTTGCCCTGGGGTGGCCGGACGCAACCGGAGTGCTGGCAGATCAGATGCTAGTGCTCTCGGGCAGGGGCCCCAGCGTTCAGGTCTGGCGCTTCCCAGGGCTGGTCCTGCCCTGAGCGTACATCTGGCGCCCCGCTGGAAACCCTTGCCGTTACGGTGCAGACTGGGGGTATGCCTCAACAGTTCTCCGACGCCGGTGACTTCGGTGAAACGCTCGTGCAGCTGCTCCTGATCGGTGGGGCGACGCTGCTGGTGATTGGCCTCGGCATGGCCCTCGCCACCTGGATCATTGTCCGGCGGCTCCGTCGCTCCGGTGTGGTGCAGCGCGGCTTCTCCAACGGGGTGCTCACCGCTCGTTCCTACGCGGTCGACGACGGCGTCCGCCGGATCGCGCGGCTGCGTCTGGACCTGCGGCGCTCCGGTCAG
>NZ_ASZW01000250.1:0-844 GCF_000468215.1 Arthrobacter sp. CAL618
CTCGATGCTGCAGCCGGGAGCGGCGGCCCGATCGGTGAACTTCCCATCGTTGCCGAGGACCTATTCCGTGCGGAGCGGGCACTCGAGAACCAGCTGCGAATGGCCGAGCGCGAACCCGACCGGCAGCTCAAACGGGATCTGGCCGGCCGGATTGGGGAGCAGGTCCAGTCCTACGGCACTCTCTCCGCTGACCTCCGCCGGTCGTTGATGCAGGCGGGCCAGCCCACCGGTGCCAACGAAATCCAGCGGGCCAGCACCCACCTCACACGCGAAATCAATGTGCTGCAGGCGTGGAGCAAGTCCTACGGCACCCCCGACCAAATCCAGTAGAGGCTGAGGGAACCACCACCATGTCAATTGGCCGCCGCATTTCCCGCATCGTCCGGGCCAACCGGACCGCTGCCAAGGAGAAGCCCACCGACCCCATCCAGACCGTTGAACAAGCGCACCGGCAGCAGCTCGACCTGGTGGATCAGGCCCGCCGCAGTGTTGCTGATCTGGCCGCCAACCGTCACCGCCTTGAACTGCTCGCGGGCGAAGCGCGGGCGGAGCTCGACCAGCTTGAGCGCCGCGCGTCCAGCGCGGTCAACGCGGGCGACGACGAAGCCGCCCGGGCGGCACTGCGGCGAAGTCTCGCCGTCACCAAGCGCCTCGAAACCCTCACCCGTCAGCGGAATGATCTCGACACCCAGGTGCGCCAGCTCGACTCCAACCTCCAGCGGCTCGAAACCCGGGTGGAAGACAATGGCATCCGCTACCAGACGCTGAAGGCCCGCCACGGTGCCGCCCAGGCCGAACTTGGCATGCAGGACGCACTTGCCGGGTCCGGGCAGGCAGCGGCGGG
>NZ_ASZW01000251.1:0-21604 GCF_000468215.1 Arthrobacter sp. CAL618
GGGCCGCCGCCCACGACGAGCTGTCCTGGACGGACCCCAACTCGCGGCGGGTGGAAGAAGCCTTCGAGGAACTCGAAGCCAGCTCGGCCACCGAACGGGAACTGGACCGTCTGAAGAACCACCACCCCCGCGACTAGGGCCCAACCCGGGCGTCGTGGGTAGACTCGGCGGCATGACAACAATCAGTGGCAACCATTTCCTGGTCATCGGCGCAACTGGGGTGCTCGGCGCCGCCGTGGCGCGGCAACTCGTAGCAGCCGGGGCGCGGGTGACCCTTTCCGGACGGTCCACTGAGAAGCTCGACAGCCTGGCCGAAGAACTCGGGACCTCGGTAGCCGGAACCATCCCAGCCGATCTCACGCATCCCGGCGCGCCAGCTGAAATCGCGGACGCTTGCGAGGATCTTGACGGTTTGGTCTACGCCGCCGGTGTGGTGGCCTTCGGCCCAGCCGCGGAGCTCGACGATGAAACCCTGGACGAGCTCCTTCTGGTGAACCTGATGGCGTACATCCGGCTCATCCGGGCGGTGTTGCCGCAGCTGCACAAGGACTCAGTGGTGATTCAGGTCAGCGCCGTCGTGGCCGAGAGCCCCACCGCCGGCATGGCAGCCTATTCAGCCAGCAAGGCTGCGCTCAGCGCGTTCGGTAAAGCGTTGACGCTGGAAACCCGGCGGCAGGGCATCCGGGTAATCGATGTTCGGCCGCCGCACACCGAGACGGGCTTGGTGAACCGCGCGATAGCAGGATCCGCGCCTCGCCTTCCGCAAGGGAAGGACCCGGAAGCCGTCGCGGAACGGATCGTGGCGGCCATCGTGAACGGCGAGAAGGACCTGCCAGCGGCCGCCTTCAGCTAACCGCTCCACGGGAAGGCATCGCCGCCGATCCCGGGGTCAAGCGAGGTCGGGACCGAGAGGCACAGAGACTCTCACCAGCGGATAGTGAAAAGCGCCTATTCCCTTCCCGTGTTCATCATGATAGATTTTGTTCGTTTCCGCGCGAACCCGTTCGCTTCTCGCAGTGTCGTGATCCGCTGATACGCAGTGCCAACGCGCCCACACAGCCGGTAGGAGGATCATGTTTGCAGCCGAGCGCCATGCCGCCATCCTCGACAGGCTCACCCGCCGGCCTGCGGTGCGGGTCAGCAAACTCGCGCTGGCCCTCGGCGTTTCGGAGATGACAATCCGCCGGGACATCGATGTCCTCGAAACGCGCGGGGCGCTCGTGCGCGTGCATGGCGGTGCCGTGCGTCCCGGCACGATCAGTGCGGTGGAGCCGGGGTTCGACGCCAACAGGATGCGTGGGAAGGAAGCGAAGCAGCAGATCGCGGCCATTGCGGTTTCCCTCCTTGCACCCGGCATGACCGTCTCCATCACGGGCGGCACCACGACCTTCGCCCTGGCCCCACTCCTGTTCCGTGTGCCTGGACTTACCGTCATCACGAACTCCCTTCCCCTGGCGGACGAACTGCACCGCTTGCATGGCGCAACCTCAGGCGACGGTGCACCGCGGGTACTGCTTTCGGGGGGTCAGCTCACTCCGTCGAAGGCGCTCGTGGGACCCCTCGCCACGAACACGATCGCCTCCCTGCGCGCAGACCTGTGCTTCATGGGAGCGCACGGTGTGGACGCAGCCGCGGGTATCACCACCCCGAACCTCGCCGAGGCGGACACGAACAAGGCGTTCGCGCGCACCTGCGGCAGACTCGTCGTGCTCGCCGACGCCACGAAAATCGGCGTCGTGAGCCTCGCCGGAGTCGCTCCGCTGGGCACGGCTGCGGCCCTGGTCACGGACCGGCAACCCGACAGCGAGTACGGGGCCCTCACCCGCATCCTCCGCGAACCCGTTCCCGACCCCCACCTGTTCGATCCTCATCTGGAAGAGCGCCCATGACCTCCATCACCCCTACCCGCCTGTCCGACGGGCGCGAACTGATCTACTTCGACGCGCACGAGGACAGCGCTGCGCGACACCGTGACGCAGCAGCTACCCGCGACACGCGTGGGCTGCCACCCCGCGGAGCCGCCGGTACCGCGCGCTTCGACGCGCTGTCGGGCGAGTGGGTCGCCGTCGCCGCCCACCGCCAGTCGCGCACGCATTTGCCGCCCGCAGATCAGTGCCCGCTGTGCCCGACGACGCCGGCGAACCGCTCGGAGATTCCAGCCTCTGATTACGAGGTCGTCGTGTTCGAGAACCGCTTTTCCTCGTTTGGCCCCGATCTCGGCGGGCTTCCGGAGACGCCGGGCTGGGGCACGACGGCGACAGCGTCAGGACGGTGCGAGGTCGTGGCGTTTGACTCCGCGCACGAAGGATCCTTCGGCTCACTCAGCCCCGAGCGCGCCAGGACGGTCATCGACGCCTGGGCGCACCGCACCGAGGCGCTGTCCGCGATGCCCGGAATCAAACAGGTCTTCTGCTTCGAGAACCGCGGCGCCGATATCGGCGTGACACTGTTGCATCCGCACGGCCAGATCTACGCCTACCCGTTCATCCCGCCCCGGGCCGCGACCCTCGCGGCGCGGGCAGCGGCGTTCTTCGAAGCCTCGGGCGGGCGGCAGACCCTCATGGGCCATGCCCTGGCCGCCGAGCGGAGCGCCGGGGACCGCATGGTCCTCGAGGGAAAACACTTCAGCGCCTTCGTGCCCTTCGCGGCACGGTGGCCCCTCGAGGTACACCTGGTACCCCACCGGCAGGTCGCCGATCTGGCGGGCCTGACCGATGAGGAGCGGAACGAACTCACCACCGTCTACCTGGAGCTCCTTGGCAGGCTCGACGCCCTCTACCCCACCCCCACGCCGTACATCGCGGCATGGCAGCAGGCACCGATCGATGACGGGCTACGGCCCGCGAGCTACCTGCACCTCCAGCTGACCTCGCCCCGGCGGGCCGCCGACAAGTTGAAGTTCCTCGCTGGCTCCGAGGCCGCGATGGGCGCCTTCATCAACGACACCACCCCGGAAACCGTCGCGGAGGCACTCCGCCGCGCCACGCCCGCCACTAACGCTGCTGCCGTTTCAGCCCGGAAGGACCACGCATGACCTCCACCCCGCACGACCTCGCGGCGGCCTTTGCCGACCGGTTCGGCACTGAACCCGATGGTCTGTGGTCAGCGCCGGGACGCGTCAACGTCATCGGTGAACACACCGACTACAACGAGGGTTTCGTCCTGCCCTTCGCCATCCGGCACTCGACGACGGTGGCGGCCGCTGTCCGCGGGGACCGGTGGGTGCGGGTCGCGTCCACCTTCGCCCACGACGACGACGCCGTCACGGCCGACCTCGACGACTTGGCCGAAGGCGGTGTCGAGGGCTGGGCTGCGTATCCGCTCGGTGTCCTGTGGGCCTTCGAACAGTCGGGCTACCGCTGCCCCGGCATGGACCTCCTGGTCGACTCCTCCGTCCCCGTGGGAGCCGGGCTCTCCTCCTCCGCCGCACTGGAGTGTTCCGTCGCCGTCGCGGCAAACGAGCTCGCTCAGGCGGGGGCATCCCACCAGGAGCTTGCTGCTATTGGGCAACTGGCGGAGAACCGGATGGTGGGAGCGCCGACCGGCATCATGGACCAGTCGGCGTCATTGCTGGGCGAGGCCGGGTACGCCGTCTTCCTTGATTGCCGCTCCGGGGAGTCCCAGCTGGTCCCCCTCGACCTCGAGGCCGCCGGGCTGGAACTGCTGGTGATCGACACCCGCGTCAGCCACTCGCATTCCACCGGNGGCGGGTACGCGGCGCGTCGCCGCTCCTGCGAACTCGGCGCCAAGCTGATGGGCGTTCCCGCCCTCCGGGATCTATCAGTCAAAGACCTGGCCGAAGCTGCCGGTGTCCTCGACGAGGAGACGTTCCGCCGGGTGCGCCACGTCGTGACGGAAAACGCGCGGGTTCAGGACGCCGTCCGGCTCCTCACCCGCGAGGGACCCGCTGCGCTCGGCCCGCTGCTGGTGGCCAGTCACGCATCGATGCGGGACGACTTCGAGATTTCCTGTGCCGAACTGGACACGGCCGTTGACGCGGCCCTCGACGCCGGCGCACTGGGCGCCCGGATGACCGGCGGCGGCTTCGGCGGCGCGGCCATCGCGCTTGTAGCCGTCGACGATGTACCCACCATCCGGGCGGCCGTCGAGGATGCCTTCTCCGCTGCCCGTTTCCGGGCGCCGGTCATCTTCAGCGTCCTGCCCGGCGCAGGAGCTGCCCGTATCGCTTGACTGTCACCCCAGGCTTTCCCTGGGGTGAAGCCTGGGGTGAAGCGCCCGCCTGGTTCAGTCAGCTGCGCCAAGGCTTCCGGTCGCATGAAGTTCGATCAGGATGGACTGCTCGGGGAACAGGACGGGTGCCTGGATGCCGACATGGGCGAGGCTGGTCCCGGTCAACTCCAGTGGCGTGCCGGTCAGAGCTGCTTCGGCCCAGGCCAGGGGTGACTGGCCGTTGCCCGGAAGGGACGTGTATGGGCTGGCGAGCCGCAGCGTGTAGGAGCGGTCCGGGTCAAGGCCGGGGAAGGTGAGTTTCCCCGGCGGGTAGGACGCGCTGGAGGCGGTGAGCGAGTAGGCGAACAGGGCCGCGGACTGGTCGGAGGCGACCGTTCCGCGCAGGTCCATCGCCGGATCCGGCAGGTCCGCGTGAACGACGATGCCGGTGTGGAGGATGTCCCGCCACCGGACGTGGAGGTCGATCCACCCCCTGAGGTGTGCTGTCTCCGTCGCGGTGAGTGTGGAGATATCCCATTCGATGCCGTAATGACCGAAGATCGCTGTCGCTGCCCGGAAGGGCAGGGTATGGGTTCGACCGGTGGAGTGGGAGGTCGGACCGCTGATGTGCATTCCCATGAGTTCGGGAGGTACCAGAAGTCCGGTGTACTTCTGGATGGTCAGCCGCTCGAGGGGATCGATGCAGTCGCTGGTCCAGATCCGGTCGGTTTGGTCGAGAATTCCGAGGTCCACGCGGGCTCCGCCGGAGGCACAGCTCTCGATCTCCAGCCCAGGGTGGCGGTCCTTGAGCGTGCGCATCAACCGGTACACGGCAGCGACGTTCTGATGGACGACCGCGTGACCGGTGGAAGCGTCTGCGGCGTCGAGCAGGTCCCGGTTGTGGTCCCACTTGAGGTAGGAAATGTCGTGGGAACTCAGGATCGTGTCAATGCATTCCAGGATGTAGTCGTAGGCGGCCGGGTTCGCGAGGTTCAGGACCTGCTGCTGGCGGCCCGGGACCGGAAGCCTCCCCTCGGCCTGGATGATCCAGTCGGGGTGGTTCACAGCGAGCTTGGAGTCGAGGTTGATCATCTCTGGTTCGAACCAAAGGCCGAATTCCATGCCGAGGCCCCGGACGTGATCGATGAGCGGGGTGAGACCGTCGGGCCAGACCTCGGGGTCAACAAACCAGTCGCCCAGGCTGGAGGTGTCATCGCGGCGGCCATCGAACCAGCCGTCATCCAGGACGAACCGTTCCACGCCCAGGGCGGCTGCCTTGTCGGCAAGGCGGGTAAGGCGGTTGAGGTCGTGGTTGAAGTACACGGCCTCCCAGGTGTTAAGCGTGACGGGGCGGCGGGACGAGGGGTGAGCGGGGCGGGAACGGACCTCGTCATGGAAGCGGGCGGACAGTTGGTTGAGGCCGTGCCCCCAGGACGCCATCATCAGCGGGGCTGTGTACGTCTCGCCTGGCGCGAGGACGATCTCTTCCGGGAGCAGCAGTTCCCCGGCGCTGAGGAATGCCTGGCCCGTCGGAGTCTTCTCGGCGCTGAGCTGATGATTCCCGCTCCAGGCCAGATGTATGGCGTGCACCAGACCTGTCTCGAATCCGAAGGACTGGGTGCCAGCGACCAGCACGAGGCTGGCGTCAGCGCCGGGTCGACCGCGCCGGCTTTCCCTGCGATAGCTTCCCTGGGTAAGCAGGTGGCGCTGGGGGCTCCGTTCGCGCAGATGCCGCCCCGTCGTATCCAGCACCTCGACCGCTGAATCGGGCAACGGCACGGATGCCAGCAGCGACCGTACCTCGTAGTCGGAGTCACCAGTGTTCGTCACCGACAGCTGTTGACGCAGAACACCGCCGGCGGTGAGGCTGATCGACCCGGTAGCGCGAAGGCGGGCAACCTCATCGTCAGCGGTGAACACCACCTCCTGCCCGCCAGCAACCTCTGTCTGCTCGAGCGAAACGTGGCGGAACGCGGGAAAGATATTCGCCCCCTGCCGGTGGCCGGTGAAACCTGGCGTGCCTTGCCAGCCAAACGCTTCCTGCGGAATGACCGACAGCTGGGCTGGGACATCGAGGCCCCCGGAGACGCGTTGCGGCACCAGAGATGCCGCAAGTGCTGAGAGCCGCTGCTCGTTCAAGGCTCCCAGGGACGGCCCCCAGTGCAGGATGGTCGGGACGCCGGGTCCGGAGGCGTCGATTACTACGCTGGTGTCCGCCGCTGATAAGTGGATAGGCATTGCACATTCTTTCAGAAAAGGGATCATGGGGTTCGATACCAGCGCACGCCGTGGGGTTCCAGGGTCAGGGGTGCGTGCAGGCGGCAGCGTTCGCCGGTGATGAGTTCCAGCGCGGTGTCGGGAAGACCCGAGAGGGTGTCAGCGGTGATCTTTTGCGGGGTGTCGGCGAAGTTACCGAAGACGACGACGGTCGAGGGTTCACCGTCGAGCAGGCCGGGGCGCTGGTAGCCGAGGACATGCGGGTTATTGGTGTTGAACGGGACGAGTTGTCCGCCGCCGAATTCTGGTGTCTGCTTCCGCACCTTGATGAGGTGTCTCAGCCGCGTGTAAATCGCCCCGGCGTCCGTGCCGGGGTCTGTTCGGGTCGCGTAGCGGTCTGCGGGGTAGGCGGGTCGGCCCACCCAGCGGCTGTCGCCGGCCTTGGCCGGATCCGCGAGGTAGGAGTAGTCGTTGAGCTGACCGACTTCGTCGCCCAGATAGAGCAGCGGGATACCGCCGGTGCTGAGGATGATCGAGTGGATGAGCAGGATACGTGCAACAGCGGCGGCGTCGTCGTCTGCTTCCAACCCGGCGAGGGATGCCGCGGTGCCGGAGATGCGGCAGTCCCCGGTACGTGGGTTGTCTTGGAAAGGGACTCCGCGGGCGAAGCTATCGGGGAACCGGTTGACGTAGAACGCGTTGAGGAACCGGCGGTGGTCATGCCCATTGACGCCGAGCTCGGCGGCCTCTTCGTCGGAGAAGGTCCAGCCGATGTCGTCGTGGCTGCGCACATAGTTGACCCACACTGTGCCCGCCGGGATGCTGTGCCGGCGTTCGAGGGCCTGGGCGAGCAGGGAGACCTCCCGGGTGGCGAGCGAGTTCCAAATGAGGGCCATCTGCAACGGGTTATAGCTGAGCTGGCACTCGCCCGGGTCGATGTACTGCACCACCTCGTCGGGGTGCACTATCGCCTCGGATTTGAACAGGAGGGATGGCGCGCCGAGTCGGCAAACCGCGTTGAAGGCCTGCAGCAGCAGGTGCGCCTCGGGCAGGCTCTCGCAGGTGGTGCCAAGCTGCTTCCAGATGAAGGCAACGGCGTCCATCCGGATGATGTCCACGCCCTGATTGGCGAGGTACAGCATCTCCCCGGCCATCGCCCGGAAGACGCGTGGGTTGCGGTAGTTGAGGTCCCATTGGAAGGAGTGAAAGGAAGCCCAAATCCATCGTCCGTCCTCGAGTTGGACGAACGACCCTGGGTGGTCATCGGGAAAGATCTCGCGGACGGTCCGCTCATAGGCGTCGGGCATCTCCCGGTCAGGGTAGATCAGATAGAAGTCTCTGTACTCCGGGTCCCCGGCGATGGCTTTGCGGGCCCAGGTGTGCTCGCTCGAGGTGTGGTTGAAGATGAAGTCGACCACGAGGGCGATGCCGCTGTCGCGCAGTTCCCGGGCGAGGGCCGCCAGATCGTCCATGGTGCCCAGCGCCGGATCGACGTCGCGGTAGCTGGAGACCGCATACCCTCCGTCCGAGTTCTCTGCCGGTGCCGCGAACAGTGGCATCAGGTGCAGGTAGGTCAAGCCGAGTTCCCGGAAGTAGGGGATCCGCTCGCGCAGGCCGGCGAGGTTCCCCGCGTAGAGGTCCACGTAACAAACACCACCGAGCATCCGGTGGGACTGGAACCAGTCCGGGGTCATGGCGCGGGAGGCGTCGATGCCCTTCAGATCCGCTGGGCGGTCCTGCCACGACGCGGCGGCGTCGAGTACCACCTGCAGCAGTTCGGCGTCCGCCTCCGGCCCGTAGATGCGGTGAAACAGCGATCGCAATCGGGAGAATTCCCGGTCGAACCGCGCCTCAAAGGACTGCCAGTCGGCATCCGACGTCGCAGGCCGCCGCGCGGACAGCAACTGTTTTTGGAAATGGTCATCAGGCAGACCTGAAGCGGTGGTCGGCACAGTTCTCCTTATTACTCGGTGGCACCTGATGAGGATGCGCGCGGATGTACAGGCGACCAGAAAATAATACAGCGACTCGCCCGGGGTAGGTCCTCGGATGACGAAAGTCTGGCCGCACACTCCTCGATGCGGCCAGACTTTTCTGCGTCAACTGCGCTGCGGTTGCTGCGTTGAGTGCCTGCGGCTGGTCAAACCTGGCCCACGCGCTGCACCCGCGAGGATTTACTTCACGGACCCGGCCGTCAGTCCGCGGACGAAGAACCGTTGCAGTCCGAAGAAGATGAGCAGAGGCACGACGAGGGTGATGAAGGAACCTGCCGCGACGCGCTGCCAGCCCTGCCCGTATTGACCCAGGAGTGTGTACAGCCCCTGTGTCATCACGGCGTTATCTCCGCTTTGGATGAAGATGTAGGCGACGAGGAAGTCGTTCCAAACCCAGAGGAACTGGAAGATTGCGAATGATGCCAGGGCTGGAACGGACATCGGGACAACCAGTTTCCAAAAAATCTGGAAGTGACTGGCCCCATCGATTTTGGCTGCTTCGATGAGTGAGTTGGGCAGGGTCTGCATGTAGTTTCGGAGCATGTAGATCGCCAGCGGCATCGCGAACGTTGCGTGCACGATCCACGCTGCCGGGTACTGACCGATGATCTGGATCCCGGTAATTTCGCCGAACCGGACGAACAGCTGGAGGACGGGGATGATGGCCAGCTGAACCGGAACGACCATCAGCCCCAGCACGATGCCGAAGTAGATTTCCTTACCGCGGAACTGAAAGAAGGTGAAGGCGTAGGCCGCCATCGCCGCGATCATGACCGGTAGCACGGTGGCAGGAACGGTAACGGCCACTGAGTTCCAGAACGTGGTTCCAACATCGAGAGCGGCCCACGCATCAACGAAGTTCTGTCCCGTCCACCCCTGGCCGAAAGGATCGACGAAGACAGTCCACCATCCGGTCGCGTCGACCCCGGCTTTGGTGCGGAAACTCGTGATGAGCAGTCCGAGCAAGGGGAAAAGCCAGATCAGGGCGATGGCCCCCATGATCAGGGTGGTGATGATGTGGGGCTTCTGCGCTTCGCCTGCTGCATTGAGGCGCCGCTTCTTCCGGTGGACATCGACGGTTGTTCGGCCTTTGGTTTCGTCGACGACCGGGGTAGGGATGAGAGTCATCGGAGTTCCTCCTGCGCCTTATAGCTGCGGATCTGATAAACGATGAGGGGGACCACAGCGATCATCAGGAGGATGACCACAGCGGCAGCCTTGCCGGGATTCTGGAAGCTGAAGAGCTGCGAGTAGAAGTCCACGGCAAGCACGCTGGTGTTGTACTGGCCTCCGGTCATTGCATAGATGATGTCGAAGATCTTCATGACGAAGATGACAACGGTGACGAAGACCGCCAGGATCGTGCCGCGAATCTGCGGGACAATGACGAGGAAAAAGGCGCGTCGTTCGCTGGCCCCGTCCAACCGGGCTGCTTCGATGGTTTCTTCAGGAACGGCCTTGATGGCAGCTGAGAGAAGCACCATGGCAAAGCCGGCATAAAGCCAGATAGCGATGCACATGATCAGGAAACTGTTGAGACGACCCGCGTCCAGGGTCAGCCAAGGCACCGGATCCTGATTGGTGAGGCCCGTCCAGATCGAGTTAAGCAGATAGATTTGCGGATTGCCGGGAGGGGCGTAGAAGTAGATGAACCTCCAGGTGACCGCGGCTGCGACGCCGCTGATGGCCATGGGCACAAAGATCATTGCCTTGAAGGTGGTCTCCCGGCGTTTCCCCAACTTGTCCGTGAGGATCGCAACGGCAAGACCGATCACAACCGTAGCTGCAGGGACAACGAGGACCCACAGCAGGTTGTTGAGCAGAACACCGAGAAACCCTGGGTCGGTCAGCAGCTCCTGGTAGTTCTGGAAACCTACGAAAGTGTCGCCCTCACCACGCCTCAGGCTGGTTTGGGTGAAGCTCTGCACGATGGTGCGCAGAGCCGGGTAGAGGAGGAATATTGCCACCAGCACGAAGACGGGGGCTAGGAAGACGTACGGCAGGAGCCGGGACTTCCACTTGTTGTTTGACTGCTCGACGAGCCAGTTCAGGCTCCAGAAGATCAGTAGTGATATGCCGAGTCCGAGGACCACGGAGATGAGTGCGCTGAAGATGGGCATCGCTTGGACCACCTGACGTTTCTACGAGGATGAGCCGAGGCGGCCGGGGACCAAATATCGGCCCCCGGCCGCTTGGGAGGTGGTTATCGGTCTGGCCAGGAGGCATCGATGGCGGTGAAGGCTTCCTCCATGGAGGATTGGCCTGAGAACCAGTTGGTCAGCTGCGTCCATTCGGTTCCTGCGCCAACTTCTCCGGGCATCTGGTCGGAGGCGTCGAAGCCGAAGACTGACGACTCGGCGAGGAGGTCTTGTGCCTTCTTCTGGAATTCCGAGGTGTAGTTCGAGGCATCGAAGTCACTGTGCGGGGAAAGGAAGATTGCCTGGCTGGCGTATCCATTGGTGCCGAAATCTTTGCCCACGAGGTACTCGATGACCTGCTTGGTTTCATCTGAGTCGGTGAACGCTCCGACGAGGTCTCCACCACCAAGCATCGCTGCATCGGTGCCTTCGGGGGAGGGGAGCTGGAAGAAGTCGATGTTGGACAGGTCGCCCGCTTCGATCTGGGATTTGATTTCATCGGGGAAGAAGTCAGAAATAAATGAACCCTGACGCATCATGAAGCACTGGCCGTTGTCCTTGCCATCAGCGAAGAGCTGGTTGCCGGCGGTTTGGAAGGATGTCGTCGCAGCAGCGGGACCGCCGCCGTTGATCTTTCCCTCTTCCAACAGTTGGCTGGCCACCTTTTCGCCAGCCTTCTTCACGAGATCGCTGTCGAAAGTCACGTCGCCTGCAATCCAGGCGTTGTACTCCTCGAGGCCGCCGTAGCGCAGCACGTACTCTTCGAGCCAGTCTGTTGCAACCCAGCCGGTGGCTGCACCCGATTCCATCCCCACGCACCAGGGCGAACCGAGATCCTCGTCGATGATGGTGGACTGCAGTTCGGTCAATTCCTCATCCGTGCTGGGGATGCTGAGGCCTGCCGCTTCGAAGGCACTCGGGTTGTACCAGACAAGTGACTTGACGTTGATGGAGTAGGGCAGTGCGTAGGTTTTCCCGTCAACCTGGGCGATAGTGCCCAGTCCATTTGCCTGGTCGGCCGTAATCGCGGCGACGTCTATGCCAAGGTCCTCAAGCGGGTACAGGGTGGAGGTCTGGCTCTTAAGGACGCCGGGCTGGGGGTAGATCGCGATATCGGGTGGGTTTCCGGCACTGGCACGCGAGACGACGGCCGTCTGGAAGTCGGTGTTGCCGTCGTAGGTGACCTTGACGCCAGACGTTTCCGACCATTTGTCGAGATCCGCCTGGAACGCTGCGGCCTGCACATCGGTGAACGCGCCCAGAATCGTGATTTCTTTGGCGTCGCCACCGCCATCCTCGCCGCCGCCGCCGCCGGAGCAACCGGTGAGGGCGAGCGCTATTGCGACAGTCAGTGAGCCGGCGATCTTATTAGGAAGCTTCATCGCTTCGTCCTTTCAATGACGAGTACTATAACCAAAACGTTTGGTGTTGAACGACTGTAACCAAAATCACACCCAAAGACAAAACGTTTTAGGTCTCAGGAACATAACGATTGGAGAACCATGGAACCTGCCCCTGCGCTGCCGCGTCCAAAGTTTCATTTCACCTCGCAGGGGTGGATCAACGATCCCCATGCGATCACCTTCGCCAACGGCCGGTACCACCATTTCTTCCAGTACGTCCCTGGGCAAACGGCTTGGGGGCTGGGGTGTTCCTGGGGCCACGCCAGCGGCCCGGACCTGTTCTCCCTCGAGGAACTGAAGCCTGCCCTGGTGCCCGGGGAAGGAGACGACGGTGTCTGGTCCGGCTCGCTCATCATCGACGCAGCAGGAACCCCGACAATTTTCTATACGTCAGTGACCAGTGACCATCCGGCGCTGGGTGCGGTGCGGACGGCGACCCCCCTTGACGATGACTGGATTGAGTGGAAAAAGGGTCCCATCGTGCTGTCCCCGCCGGTGGTGGAGAGTCTGAGCGCTTTCCGGGATCCGTCCTTCATCCGCTCAGCTGACGGCTGGCACATGATTGTTGGTGCCGCCTTCGCGGATGGCCGGGCTGGCGCCCTGGGATATTCGTCCACTGACGGTGTCACCTGGCGCGAGGATGGCCCTGTACTCAGCCGTTCGACGAATGAAAACCGTCCGCTATGGAGCGGAGCCATGTGGGAGTGCCCCCAGATCGTGGAAATTGATGGGCAGCATGCGCTCATCGTCTCCGTGTGGGATGACGACGTCCTCGTCGACGTCGTCTACGCCCTCGGTAACTTCGCCGACGGCGTCTTCACCGTGCGCACCTGGCGGCGACTCAGCTACGGGCCCTCGCCATACGCGGCAACAACCTTCCAGGACGCCGAGGGCAAGCCCTGCATGATGTTCTGGCTCCGTGAGATTGCTGGCACGGAGTGGATGGGTGCTCACTCGATTCCGTATCGCATTTCGATCGAGGATGATTCGTTGATGCTCACACCCCATCCCGACCTTGATAACTATCAAATCCCCGACAGACGTCGATCGGACACATTACCTGGTTCGGCGTACGACATCCTCTGGCCTGCATCGGCTGAGAACCATTTCGAAATCAGGCAGGACCATGCCGCGGTGCTCTCCTTCGAGCGCGGTTCAACTCATCTCGCGGTCTGTTTGCAGAATGAGAAATACAGCTTCCCGTGGGCGGGCGACATTCGCATCATCGTCGACGGGCCCGTGGTCGAAGTTTGTTCGCGGGCCAGCGTGTTCGCCGCACCGATGGCGGCGCTGGAGAAGTCATGGACCATTGTGGGTGCAGACGTGACGGTGTATCGGCTAGCGCGGAAATAGGTCCCCGACGCGAGGCGCTGAAATCGACTCTCGGGTCACCAGCTTGCCCGGCAGCCGGGTCTCCAACGGGGCAGCGGGTCGCTCCGATATCATCTCCGCCAGCGCCGCATCAACTGCCCACCTCCCCATACCGTAATGGGGTAACTCGACAGTTGTCAGGCCCGGCTGTAGCGCCGCGGCGACCGGCTCGAAATTGTCCACGGAGATGAAGGAAAGATTCGCGGGGATACTCACACCCATTCTCATGGCCGCCTGATACACGCCCATCGCCATCGGATCGTTGAAACAGAACACAGCGGTGACATCTTGGGAAGCCGACTCGATCATCTGCGTGAAGGCGACACGGCCTGATTCCGAGGTGCCGGTATCCTGGCCGGTAAAGACCCTGGGCTGCAGGCCGGCGTCGCGCATCGCCGCCTCGTACCCCGTTGCCCGCCCGGTTTTGCCGCGCCCGGCCCCGGTGACCGTGAGGTGAGCGATGGCAGTGTGGCCAGCGGACAGGAGGGTTTCGGTAGCCAGCCGACCGATCTGCTCCTCATCGGGAACCACTGAGCGAAGCTCCCCGCGGCTGTCGGTAGTGTCCACCAGCACCGACGGGATTCGATCAAGCTCCGGAGGTAATTCGCTGGAATCCTCATGGAACATTCGTGCATAGACGACAGCGTCAATCTGGGCGGCCAGGAGCGCGGCAAGTTGTTTTGATTCAATGTCACTATCGCGATTTGAGTTCACGACCACCAGAAGCTGGCCGCGCTCTGACGCGGCATCCTGGGCGCCAAGGACAACACCGGTGGCAAACGGTGTAGTAGCAATGTCGTCGGATACCAGGCCGACGATTTGTGAACGCCTGCTCCTCAACCCGCTGGCCATCCGGTTCGGGGCATAGCCCAGTTCGCGGGAGACCTCCAGCACGCGCTTCCGGGTGGATTCAGCAACCTTGCCCCTGCCGCTCAAGGCGTGAGAGACGGTCGTGATCGACACGGAGGCCGCTCGAGCAACATCCTCGATTCCGACAGGCTTGACGAAAGCATCACTAGACGCCACGGTTGCTCCCCTCAATGCGCTTCGTACAGATCACTGTAGACCAAAACGTTTACCGTGAGACCTGTGCCACACGCCAGCCGGCAATTCCCAACCGGTATTGCCGCTGGTATTCCACCCGCGGGTCAGGAAAAGCGGGTCACTGTGGCTCCTGTCGAATGATCAGGAGAGTCCTGCGAGGAGGTCCTGCAGGGCCTTCCGGTAGTCGGCAAAAGCCGCCTTACCCTTGACGGTGATAGCGACATAGGTGGCGGGAGTGCGCCCCTCAATGGTCTTGGTGATCTCCACATACCCCGCCTCCTCGAGCTTGCGCAGGTGGGTCGACAGATTGCCCGCTGTCATGTCCAGGATCTTGCGCAGCTTGGTGAAGGCAATGCGGTCCCGCTCGCCGACTTCGTTGAGAGTGGTGATGGCTCGCAGGCGGGCCTCGGCATGGATGATGGGGTCCAGCTCAGGCATGGGTCAGCTGCCTTTGCTGACGACGGCGGACAGTTTCCACCGCGGCGCCCGCCAGGAAGCCGCCAGAACCGAAGATGAAGAACACGGTGAGATAGTGCTCGGACCCACTCAGCAACGCCACCATGTTGATGACCAGGAACCAGACGCCCATGAGGGACTGGGTTTTATCGTTGAAGGTGGTTCCGCCGGTGATGTAAAGAAGTCCCACAATCAGAATCGCGATGCCGTTGATCAGCATGCCACGGACCCAGAAGTCGTCGACGACGTTGGCGATGATTCCGCTCAACGTGCCCATGACGAGGAACCCCAGCGCCCAGGCAACGCCGTACATGGCGCCGAGGAACGCGCTGTGCCCTCGGATCCCACGGCTGTAACGGCCGGTAGTGACAATCGTGATCACGATGGCGATTAGCAGGAAGACGCCGAAGATGGCTAGCGCGGGCTCATGACTGAGCGGTAGCCACCCGAAGCGGGAGCCATGCAGGGTGCCGAAACCCAGCAGCCAGGAAAGCCCCCAGACCAGATACAGCAGGGCTTCATTGCCGCGGAGCTCACGACGAGCAGTGTCTTCGGCGCTCTTCACCACGCGGAGAGCGTTGTGGAGATCGAGCGGCTGATCGCCGTCGGGTGCTTGAGTAATCATTTGGTTCCCCCCTGGTCTGGACTACGCGTAACCGATTACGCAAACTAGTTTGTCACGCAAACCAGTCTGTGCGCAAGAGGGGGGCGGGGTGATCTGGTGGGCTAGTGGTTTGGCGCGCCGCGGAGGGTTGTCGCCGCGAGCAGGCCGGCAACGACCGCCAGCGCGCTGGCAAAGAGAACAACGCCAGCCCAGCCAAAACCGCCGAAGAAGAATCCACCGATCCAGCCAATCAGGCTGGAACCGGCGTAGTAGAAGAAGTTGTAGAGGCTCGACGCCTGGGCGCTGCCCAGCGCAGCAAGTCGCGGCGTCCACCCGGCAGCCACCGCGTGAACGGTGAAGAACCCGCCCGTGAAAATCACCAGACCTACGACAATCAGGGGCAGCGAATCGGTGAGCGTGATCAGCAGGCCGATGACTATCACCGGGATCCCGGCCAGCATCACCCGAAGCCGGCCAAACCGGACGGCCAGGGTTCCGGCCACCCGGGAGGTGACGGTTCCGGCCAGGTAGGCGAGGAACAGCAGGCTGATCACCGCGACGGGGAGGCCGAATGGCGGGNCAAGCCGGAAGCCGAGGTAGTTGTACACCGCGACGAACCCGCCCATCAGCAAAAATCCCTGGGCATAGAGGCCGAGCTGCCTCGGCGACCTGAGGTTGTGGACGATCCGTTCAGACAGCTTCGGTCCGATCCCCCTGACCACGGGGGTGAATCGTCGCGGCGCGGGGGCCAGCCACACGAAGGCCACGGCCGCCAGCGCTGCCATGAGGCTTGCGGCCAGTACACCGGCGCGCCAATCGAACAGGTCGGCCACCGGGCCCGCCACCAGCCGCCCGGACAGCCCACCGATGGTGGTCCCCGCAACATACGTCCCCGCGGCGACGGCGGCGTGTAACCGCTGCACCTCCTCGTTGAGGTATACCAGGGCGATGGCGGGGATGCCGCCGAGGGCTGTGCCCTCCAGGAACCGCAGCGCCAGCATCAGCTCGAAGGTGGGTGCCAGGGGAACCAACAGCCCGAAGGCGACGGCGGCGCTGATGGCCCAGGTCATGGTGCGTTTGCGGCCTGCCCGGTCGGCTACCCAGGACCAGGGGATGACCGCCAGCGCGAGGCCGATGGTGGCGGCAGACACGGTGAGAGCTGCCTGCGCCGCCGAGATGGAGAAGCCGTCGGCGATGCTCGTGAGCACGCTCTGCACCGAGTACAGCTGGGAAAAGGTAGCCACTCCGGCGAAGAACAGGGCCCAGAGCATCCGGTTATACGCTCGGCTCCCTTTTGCATGACCGTCCCACATCGCGGGCGGGGTCATCGCTCGCCTAAACCCGACGATAGGTCAGGTCAAAGATCATCCTGCCGGCCTCGTGGGCCTTGTTCTCGAAGCTGGTGAGGATTCGGCCGTCAAAGCGGGGGGCCCACCCGCCGCGGGTGTCGATTCCCTCATTGACTCCGGTGTTTCCGGTGCTGACGGGGTCTTTCCCTTCCCTGACCGGGGCTCCGCCGACCACCAGTTCCACCCCGCTTTCCCACACCTGGGTGAGGGGGCTGTCCGCGCCGGTGCGTTCGCCGTCGTGCGCGTTGGTGAAATCATCTGACGCGTCCAGGACGTCGCGCATCTGCACGGCGTAGTCGGACCAATCGGTTGCCAGCCGCCAGAGGCCGCCCGGTGCGAGCACTCGTGCCGCGACGTCGGCGAAGTCCGCTTTGACCAGGCGGCGCTTCCGGTGGCGGGTTTTGTGCCAGGGGTCGGGGAAGAATACCCAGAGTTCGCTGACGGATCCTTCCGGCAGCATGGTGGCGAGGGCCTCGGCGGCGTTGGCCTGCGCGATCCGAACGTTGGTGAGCCCCTTCTGCTCGATCCGCAGCAGGGTCTGGGCGAGGCCCGGTTTGTAGACTTCCAGCGCCAGAAAGTTGAAGTCCGGCTGCAGCTCGGCGGCGTGGGTGATCGCTTCGCCGAGGCCTGAACCGACTTCGACGACGAGGGGTGCGTCACGGTCGAACTCGGCTGCGGCGTCGAACCGGTACTCGGGATCCACTGAAGTGTCGGCCATGGTGCTGCGTGGGACGTCGACCACGAAGCCGTCGAGTTCCGCCCACGCCTGGCGGCGCCGGCCTTGGAGGCGCGATCCCCTCCGGACGAAGGAAACCGGCTGGGACAGGTGCTGCTCGGCTGGTGGAGTGGGGGCTGCTGGGTTAGTGCTCATTGTTCTAAGCGTATCCAAGCGAACGAAACGCGCCCGCAGTGAGTGTCAGAACGACCCCGCACAAGCGGGTCAATCCAACACTCTCAGCGGGCGCGTCCCAGATAACGCGGCACCAGATAACGGGGCCCCAGGAAAACGGGGCCCGAAATGAGGGAGCCTAGTGGTCCGACTCGGCGGCCGCGGCCGCTGCCGCCTTCTCAGCGTCTTTCTCGGCCCGCAGAGCCTCGGACTCGTCCTGCTCTTCGGCCTTCTCCTGGTGGATGACCTCCGCGAGGAGCTTCTCCATCTCCTTGGCAACCCCGCCGGCGGAGGCCGGGTTCTGGCCGGTCACCAGACGCTCGTCGACAATGACCTTCTCCTCGAAGACACCAGCCGAAACATGGGTGGCACCCTGCTCCTCAAGGCGGTCAGCCAGGAAGAACGGAATGATCTTGTCCTTGTCGGCGGCGACTTCCTCATCGTTGGTGAACGCCGCAACGCGCTTGCCTTCGACCAGGCGCAGGCCATTCTCCAGCTCTACGTTCAGCAGGCCTGCGGGGCCGTGGCAAACGGCTCCGACCACTCCGCCAGCGTTGTACACGCTGGCAACAAGCTTCTGCAGGCCCTCGCTGTCCGGGAAGTCCCACATGGTGCCGTGCCCGCCGACCAGGTAAACGGCGTCGTACTGCGAAGGATCAACGACGTCGACCCGTGCCGTGTTGTACAGGCCGGCCTTGGTGGTCTCGTCCTCGGTGAAGGCCACCTGGATCGGGTCGGATGTGTCGACCTCGTCGCGGGGCGGGACGCCACCCTTGATGGAAGCGAAGTCAACGAAGTGACCCGAATCCTTGAAAACCTTCCATGGGTGAGCAGCCTCGGCCACGTTGTAGCCGGTCTTCTCGCCGGTGTCGCCGAGTTCGGAAACGCTGGTCAGTACAAGTAGGACTTTTTTCATTGAGTGCTCCTCTAGTCGTTATTTCCACCCTAGGCGAGGAGCACTGGCAGCGCACCTCGCGCCGGGCGGAGGCCCCAGTCAGCTCACGACGGCGGCCAGTTCGGCGATCCGCGCCAGCGCCAGCTGCGTGTACAGGGCTGCACCGTCGCCCAGCACATTGTCGTCGAACGTCGCATACGGAGAATGGTTGAAGGCACTCTTCAGCGGGTCGGAGCCGGGCGTCGCCGCGGACAGGAAGACGAAACTGCCCGGTACCGCTGCCAGGATCCGCGAGAAGTCCTCCGATCCGCTCAGCGGCTGGGCCATTCTGCTGTACCGTTCCGAGCCAAACAGGTCGGCGATGACCGATTCCGCCCGCACCGTCTCGTCGTCGTCGGTGACGGTCAACGGATATTCGGTCGAGTAGTCAACGGTCACCTCAACCCCGTGGGCGGCGGCAATGCCCGCCAGAAGCCGCGGGATCACGTGCTGCAGCTTTTCCCGGTTTGCCTCCGAGAACGTCCTGACCGTCGCCTCAAACATGGCCGACTCGGGGATCACATTGCGTTTGGTGCCGGCCCTGAGCACCCCAACGGTCACCACCACCGGATCGAACATGTTGAACTGCCGGGTAATCATCACCTGCAGGGCGGTCACCATCTCCGCTGCGGCGGTGATGGGATCCTTCGCCAGATGCGGGGCGGAGCCGTGCCCGCCGGCTCCATGCACGGTCACCGAGAGCCCATCCGACGCCGACATCAGCGTGCCGGGGCGCGTCGTCAACCGGCCATTGGATTCCAGCGCCGACATGACGTGCAGCCCATATGCGGCGTCGGGCAGCCGCCCGGCCACCTCGAGCACTCCCTCGCGGATCATCACCCCTGCGCCGTCGAACCCTTCCTCTCCCGGCTGGAACATGAGGACGACGTCGCCGGCGAGTTGAGCCCGNCGCCGCTCGGCCAGGAGGGTGGCGGCACCGGCGAGCATCGAGGTGTGCAGGTCGTGGCCGCACGCATGCATGGCCCCGTCAATAGTCGAGGTGTACCCCACTCCCGTCTGCTCCTGGACGGGCAGGGCATCCATGTCTCCGCGCAGGAGGACCACCGGCTTGTCGGCTGACGAGTAGGCGCCCTGGCCACGGAGCACAGCGGTCACCGAGGTGGTGTCCCGGCCCAGGGTGATTTCGTAGGGCAGGCCGTCAAGAGCCTCGAGCACCTTCTCCTGGGTGCGGGGCAGCTGCAGGCCGATCTCCGGCTCCTGGTGCAGACGGTGGCGCAGGCGCACCAGGTCGTCCTGGATGCCGTGAGCTTCGGCGAGTACCGTCTCAGCGGAGTGTGTCATGGGCCCCCCGATAGCTGTGGTGTCAGTCACTTCCACCCACAGTCCACGGCCAAACCGCCCCCAACGCAAATCCAGGACAGCTTTCGCTGATAGAGTTGGGGTACTTGTCTGCGTGTCGGCTTGGTTGGGATCACTTCAACTGTGCTGGAAAACGATCGCAGCTTGCGTCGATGAACGCATTCTTTTGTCCCGCATTTGAGCTCCCAACATTGTGAGCGCGGTTGACACTGTCTGACTTTTCTTCGGCGAACCCCTCGCGTCAACCGATTCGTGGGGAAGATGAAAAGAAAGTTCGTGTACCTACATGACTACTTTTGCTGCACTCGGTGTGCCCAAGGCGCTGGTCCAAACCCTTACTGCCCAGGGAATCACCGAACCGTTCCCCATCCAGGTCAAAACCCTGCCGGACACCCTGGCTGGCCGCGACGTGCTTGGCCGTGGCCGCACCGGCTCCGGTAAGACCCTCGCCTTCGCGCTGCCCATGGTGGCCCGGCTCGCCGAGCAGGAAGCCGCCTACCGCCGGAAGCCCGGTCGCCCCCTGGCCCTGGTCCTCGCCCCGACCCGCGAGCTCGCCACCCAGATCAACGCCACCATTGAGCCGCTGGCCACAGTGCTCGGGCTGAACACCACGGTCATCTACGGCGGCGTCTCCCAGGCCCGCCAGGAGAAGGCGCTCCGCGCCGGCGTCGACATCGTCATCGCCTGCCCCGGCCGTCTTGAGGACCTGATGCGCCAGAAGCTCATCACCCTCGACGCCGTGGAAATCACCGTCCTGGACGAGGCGGACCACATGGCTGACCTGGGCTTCCTTCCCGTCGTGAAGAAGCTCCTGGACACCACGCCCAAGGAAGGCCAGCGCCTGCTGTTCTCGGCCACCCTGGACAACGGCGTGGACAAGCTCGTGCAGCGGTACCTGACCAACCCCTTGACCCACTCGGTCGATGACCCTCAGGCCTCGGTGACCACCATGGAGCACCACGTGCTGCTGGTCGGCGACCAGACCCAGAAGAAGCAGCTGATCGTTCAGCTCGCCTCAGGGAGCGGACGTCGTCTGCTCTTCATGCGTACCAAGCACCACGCCCGCAAACTGGCCAAGACCCTGACCGACGCCGGCATCCCGGCCGTCGATCTGCACGGCAACCTGTCGCAGAACGCCCGTGACCGGAACCTCGCCGAGTTCTCCTCCGGCGACGTGCGCGTTCTGGTCGCCACCGACGTCGCCGCCCGCGGTGTGCACGTGGACGACGTCGAACTGGTGGTCCACGTGGACCCACCCACCGAACACAAGGCATACCTGCACCGCTCGGGCCGTACCGCCCGCGCCGGTTCGTCAGGGACCGTCGTCACGATCACCCTGCCGGAGCAGAAGTCCGAGGTGCAGAAGCTGATGCGCGCCGCAGGCGTTGACGTCGCCTTCGAGAACGTGAAAGCCACCTCACCGCTGGTCGGCAAGCTGATCGGTGATGTCGCGGAGAAGATTGACCCCCGCACCCGGGCGTCGCTGGTCGCATCCCGCGAGGCACAGCGTGGGGGCGGTACCTCCACTGGAGCCAATGCCCAGCGCAAGCGCCGCGGCACGGCAGCACCGTCAACGGGTGGCCGCGGTGGACGTGGTGGACGCGGACGCGTTGCAGCCGAGCCAGGTAACCGGTCAGACCGCCGGCAGGATCAGCCCCGCGGAGCCCGCTTCGGCGGCCAGACCGGCGCTTCGGCTGGCGCAACCACCGGCGGCG